>CALIJO010000093.1 GCA_938017655.1 uncultured Candidatus Saccharibacteria bacterium | reverse complement strand
TATGTCATATTTTCCACCCGACTTGTATCAAATCCCGAAAGTTCCAATTCCGTAAGTTTAGTAAAGTGCATAAACATGCGAGAAGCATTCTGATTTAAATAGATTTTCTCAATTGGCGCCCAATAATACATCACCCCTTCCGCTGCATTAAACCAAACCTTAATTTCATAGTCGGACGACGCATTATCTTCAACATTCACCGCATTGGCCGGAACCGCCGCCGGAGCTACATGACTTCTTCTGAAAGCCCGTACATTTTCTTTCTTGCCCATATTTTCGTTCCACACATCATAAGTTTGATTGGTGTCAAGCGCGGTCACTTTTTGGATAAAATCCGGACCAGCCGTTAATACCGCTTCCTTTTCATATGGATTTGTCACCACAGAAAACACTAACTTATTTACGTAACGGCCACTTTCCAAATTCTGACTCAAGTTCATCCCCACGTTAATCGTCCTAAGGTCCGCGCCATTAGTTTTCTCACTGGTGTTAATTAAATTAGCTGGGTTACTAACCTCAGGAATTGGGCTGTAAGTACTTTCCGTACTTAATTTATACCCCCAGGAATTTATTGGAAAATTCGTTAGCCCTACTGGACTCGCAATCGAATTAATTTTAGTACTACTAGACGAAATTACATTAACCAGAGCGGTTTCACTAGTTTCGGTACTCATGGTCGCCGTATACCCGGTTCGATGGTTTGTCTGTACAGTTAAATTTACTGGGATTTCCGTAGTCTTATTTGCCGAATTTAAGACCGCATTACCGTTCACCGAATTTAAAGCATTAGTAGATACGGAAATACTCGGAACATAAAGCGCAGAGGCATTTTCGACTAAAAAGAGGCACCCCCCCCCCGAGACCCAAAATACAAAGAAAAATTACAGTCAAAAAACTAGTAAATCCATAATCATTGAAAGCGATTTTCCTTTTCATACTTCAACCATTTTACCATAAAAGGAATCAAAAACCGTTTCAAAAATTTCTTTTAATCGCCATATGCTCGAATATTTAATTCGGCGTTTTTCTTTACTAATTCCATTTTCGATGTTATA
>CALIJO010000092.1 GCA_938017655.1 uncultured Candidatus Saccharibacteria bacterium | reverse complement strand
ATTCAATGTTTGATAATGCTACCAGTCTTACTGAATTGAATTTGTCTAGGTTTGACACCCGAAACGTTGAAAATATGGAGAGAATGTTCGCTGGTCTTCAGCTTACCGACTTAAATCTCGCCACGATAAATACCGCAAAAGTTACCAATATGAAGGAAATGTTCAGTGGCGTAAATCAGCTTGCGCATCTAGATCTTTCCTCTTTTGAGACTAATAAGCTTAAGGCGATGTCGGCTATGTTCCAGGGTATGACGGCGCTCGAGGAGCTAGATATTTTGAATTTTAACACTAGCCAGGTCGATAATATGAAGAATCTTTTTAAAGATGTTGCGAAGGTTGCCAAACTTGACCTCACTAACTTTAATAGTCGAAAGGCCACCGATATGACAAGCATGTTCGATGGCATGGAGGCACTTTCTGATCTAAAATTGGGTCCGGATTTTAGCTTCGAGATGGCTAATAATTTGGACTACATATTCCATAATACTTATAGTTTGACCTCGATTGATCTGGGACACGTAGACGTCGATAAGACCTTTAGTCTTGCCGGTATGTTTGCTATCGATGACCCGTCTCGTGATCAATTGGAAAAAATTTATCTGGCTAACGAATTTAGATTTACTAGCCACATATATTGGCAATATCATTTTGACACCAAGCTTAATGGCACTCCAGGCAATGGCATTACGGATGTCTTTAAAAATCGTGTAAAACTTCGAGGTGGTCAAGGTTCTCACCTTGAAAATCCATCGATGGCGACTAGGGATTGGTTCCGCTTTGATAATCCACCAGCTGCTCCAGGCTACTTTACCCAAAAATAATACTAAACCATAAATTATCTCAAAATACCAATAATATATTAGGGGTTTCTGTTTTGAGCTACGATTCCTTTTATGTTAAAATTATTTGGCATGACAAGCGATAAAAATCAAAAACTGCGAATTATCCGTCCATGGCTAAAAAGTCTATACCTCTTTTTTACACTAACGACGTCGATTTTCTCACTTAATCTACTTTTTACTAATAAAACTCAGGCACTTTTTTCGCCCGTACTTTCTGCTTCCGTCAATAAATCTTCGTTGGCTATCCAAAGGAGCGACGATCGCGCCTCAAATCCATATCTTCAGGAAGTTTCAGCGAATCTAACCGTTAATACGAACGATAAAAGTGGCTACC
>CALIJO010000091.1 GCA_938017655.1 uncultured Candidatus Saccharibacteria bacterium | reverse complement strand
AACTTTTTAAGCAGGGAATCGTGGCGACGATTAATCAGCGCCTAGATTTTGATACCGCGAGTATTATTATTGAAGAATTGGGCCTAAAAAATGTGCGTTTGGAGCGCAAAAATACTTCGACCAAGACTTCAGAACTACGAAGGGAATTATCAGATAAGGCAGTGATACGTCCACCAGTGGTGGCGGTGATGGGTCACGTAGACCATGGCAAAACCACTTTACTTGATACGCTCCTACATAAGAAAACCGTGGAGGGGGAAGCGGGTGGTATTACGCAACATATTTCGGCTTACCAATTGAAGCATAACGAACGCTTGATTACTTTTCTGGATACGCCAGGGCACGAAGCTTTTGCGGCGATTCGTCAGCACGGTGCGATGTTGACGGATATTGTGGTAATTGTAGTGGCGGCGGATGATGGTGTGAAACCTCAGACAGTGGAAGCAATTAAGTTTGCGCAAAGTGCGAACGCGAAAATTATTGTAGCGATTAATAAGATTGACCGTGAAGGTGCAGATATTCCACGCACGATGGCAGATTTGGCGCAACATGGTTTGACTCCAGAAGAATGGGGTGGTGACATCACGATGGTGCCAATTTCGGCTAAGCGTGGGGATAATCTCGAGAAATTACTCGATCTGATTCTTTTAACGGCAGACATCGAAGAATTGAAGGCCGACGTGCAGATCCCGGCAGAAGGTCTGGTGATTGAATCCCATATGGAAGTCGGTAAGGGTTCAGTGGTGAATCTTTTGGTGACCGGTGGGGAATTGAAAACTGGAAAATTCATTGTCGCGGGTAGTACTTATGGCAAAATCCGTACGATGCTAGATTTTCGTGGTAAGCCAAAGGGAAAAGCTACGCCATCGACACCAGTTACGGTGACTGGCTTTAAGGAGCTACCAAACTTCGGTGATAAATTTATCGAAGTGAAAGATGAAAAATCGGCACGCAAGATGGCACTGCTGAACGCGCAGAATTTGGTGGAAGAAAGTGCTTCCGCGAATGTGACGAGTTCGGACCTACTTCGTATGATGAATAACGCAGATAATGCGAAAGTCTTTAATGTAATTATTAAGGGTGACGTGCTAGGTTCAGTGACTTCGGTGATTGATTCTTTGAAAATGATTGACACAAAGGGCGAAGTGATGCTAAATATCGTGTCTTCCGGCGTGGGTGATATTACGGAAAATGATATCTATATGGCCGAGGGTGACAATACCGTGGTTTACGGCTTTAACGTAAATGTGCCAACCAATATTGTAAAATTAGCGGCGCGTGACGGGGTGGAAATTCGTAACTACAAGATTATTTATGAACTACTCGATGATGCGAAAACTTCGATGGAGAATCTTTTGGATGCGGAAATCGTGGAAACCGAAATGGGTGAAATGAAAATTAAAGGCGTCTTCCGTACTGAGCGCACGGCGATTATTGCGGGTGGTGAAGTTTTGACTGGTTTAGTGAAAAAAGGCTTGATGGGCCGGGTGTATCACGAAAAAGAATTGATCGGTGAAGTAGAAGTCGGTTCAGTGCAAAAAGAAAAAATGGGTGTGAATGAATTGGTGGCTGGTGAAACTGGTGGTATTGCCTTTAAGTTAGAGAAAAAATTAGTGATCGAAGTGAATGACCGCGTGAAATTCTTTACCAGGGAACTAATCAAAAAGAAGCTTTAAAAATTACTAAAGAGAATGTCGCATATCTCGTTCCGGAGACACTCAAATAGAAGAATGTCGCATACCTTTTATCGGACCGCTCAAGGGGAAGAGAACGCCGCATACCTCGTTCCGGAGACACTCAAGGCCGTTCGGCCAAGCTTATGCTCCGTCAGAGGTAAGCGGCATTCTCTTTTCAAAAAACAATCAAGTTAAAGGCATGACGACATTCTTTTTTTGATATCAAAAATCTATTTTTCTTATGGTAAAATAAAAATATATGCAAGGCCAAAAATCACATACAAAACCTCATGGGGGGGGGGTGGTTTAATAGGGAATTAAAGATTTTAGTATTATTTCTAGGATTGATCTCTTTTTCTAATTTAATTTTCAGTAATAATACATTCGCTCTCTTTACTCCGACTCTTTCAGCCTCGGTAGATAATACTGCAGCTTCAGTTAATGGAAACCAGGTGATAAATTCTGCAGATAAGACCACAGAAGTCCCATTAAATCTTATCGTCAATACAAATAATAAGACTGGCTATACAGCAACGCTAAATTCAGAAACAGATGAAACGGCACTAGTAAATAACGGTTCTTCAAATGGTGCGAAAATTAATTCAATTAGTGCCAATTTATCCTTAAATAATTTATCTAATAATACTTGGGGCTATAAGTTCGGGGCGTCTTCGAACTATGCACCGATTCCAGCATTATCTACTCCAGCGCAAATCTTGCAGACTACCGGAAAGACCAACGGCAATGAATTAAACCAGCTAAGCATTGGCATGAAACTAGCAGATAGTTTGGAATCAGGGAATTATACAAACAAATTAATTTTATCTTTCGTTTCAAATCCATACCAAATGCGCGCCATCATGACGACTGGCCCAAACTTCAACTCAAAACTAAAATCCTTGGAAACCGCGACAAATAAAATTGAGCATTTTAAGAAGAGCACTGTAGTATCAGCTGCTTCTATGAATGCCAAGAATATTGAAGACGAGGAGTCTGATTATGAAATTAAACTTTGGTTAGACTCGACAAATAAAACAGCTTATTATTATGCCGAACCAGAGAAAGTTTATTTAAATATAAATAGCACTAGGATGTTCTATTCAAGCTCTGATGAACAAAAAATCAAAAACATCTTAGAGATAGGGCTCTCTGGCTTTGATACCTCCCAGGTGATGTTCATGGGGTCTATGTTTCATGGCATGTCTAATCTCACTTCGCTTAATCTCTCCAACTTCGATACCTCCAGGGTGACGAATATGCGATATATGTTTACTCGCATGTATAATCTCACCACGCTTAATCTCTCTAGTTTTGATACCTCTAAGGTGACGGATATGAGTGGTATGTTTTCTAATATGCGCAATCTCACTTCGCTTAATCTTACTAACTTTAATACCTCCAAGGTGACGGATATGGGCTTTATGTTCTATGGCATGTTTAACCTCACTTCACTTAATCTCTCTAGCTTTGATACCTCTAAGGTGACGAATATGAGAGATATGTTCTCTGGCATGTCTAGTCTTACTACTCTTAATCTCTCCAATTTTGATACCTCGAAGGTGACGGATATGAGTGGTATGTTTGATGACATGCGCAATCTCACTTCGCTTAATCTTACTAACTTTAACACTTCCAAGGTGACGAATATGAGTGGTATGTTTGATGGTATGCGTAGTCTCACTTCGCTTAATCTTTCTAATTTCAATACCTCTAAGGTGACAAATATGAACTATATGTTTAATGATATGTATAACCTTACTTCACTTAATCTTTCTAACTTCGATACCTCTAAGGTGACGGATATGAGCCAGATGTTCTCTGGTATGTATAGTCTCACTTCGCTTAATCTTTCTAACTTCGATACTTCCAAGGTAACAAGTATGATTTTTATGTTTGCTAGCATGTATAATCTCACCACGCTTGATCTTTCAAACTTCGATACTTCACAGGTGACGGATATGGGCGGTATGTTTACTCTTGCAGATGGAGATATGTCTAATGATAAGCTAGAAAAAATTTATGTAAATAATGATTTTAATACTACTAAACTTACAAATTTTACAGAAATGTTTAAAAACCGTAAGAAGCTACGAGGAGGGAATGGTTCTTATCTTACCGATCCTTCTACGGCAGATAAATCCTGGCTCCGCGTGGATCGTCCAGGGGTACAGGGGTACTTTACGAGAAAGCCTTAATATAAGAAAGGGGGGATCGTTAATACGTGTTTTTGGCTCTTTGAAGATTCTTATGGTAAAATGAAGCTATATGAAAGGTCAAAAAACCAACTTAGGTGAATCTCATGGGGGTGGGTGGCCTAATAGAGAAATAAAGCTTTTCGGATTATTTCTGACTCTAATATCTCTTTCTAATTTAATTATTAGTAATAACACCCTCGCTTTATACACTCCGACGCTTTCGGTTTCGGTAGACCAAACGAATCTGCAGGTGGACGGGAATCAGGTGATAGATTCCGCCGATCAGACTACGGAAATTCCGCTAAATCTTATAGTAAACACGAATAACAAAACTGGTTATACAGCGACCCTAAATTCTGAAACTAATGAGATGGCTTTGGTAAATGCTGAATCCGCTACTGGTGCGAAAATTGAATCTATCGACGCAAATAAAACGCTCGCGGGTTTTTCAGATAATACCTGGGGTGTGAAGATCGGAAGTAATACTAATTTTTCACCAATTCCGAAACCTACTTCTCCAATGAACGTTATGCAGACTGCTGGAAAGTCCAATGGCAGTGAAGCAAATAGTATCAAAATTGGCATGAAGCTAGGCGATAATCTTGAAAGCGGCAGATATACAAATAAGTTGGTATTTTCAATTCTAACAAATGACTATAATCAAATCGCCATCATGACGGAGGGTCCTGATTTTAATATAAAATTAAAATCCTTAGAAACTCCGACTAGCGAAATCAATTACTTCAGGAAAAGTCCTGTCCCACCAGCTACTTCCATGAATGCCGTGAATATTGATGACGAAGAATCCGATTATGAAATTAAACTTTGGCTAGACCCGACCGATAATACGGCTTATTATTATGCCGAGCCGGAAAAGGTTTATTTGAATAGAGATAGTAGCAAGATGTTTTATTCAGAACCTTATGTACAAAAAATAAGAGATGTCTTAGAGATAGATCTCTCTAATTTCGATACCTCTAAGGTGACGGATATGAGCCAGATGTTCTCTGGTATGTATAGTCTCACTTCGCTTAATCTTTCTAACTTCAATACCTCCCAGGTGACAAATATGGCAGGTATGTTCGGTTTTATGGCTAGTCTCACTTCGCTTAATCTTATTAACTTTGATACCTCCCAGGTGACAAATATGGCAGCTATGTTCTCTAATATAGTTCTCCTCACCACGCTAGATCTTTCCAACTTCAATACTTCCAAGGTGACAAATATGAGTAATATGTTTAATAATATGGCTAGCCTCACCACGCTAGATCTTTCCAGCTTTGATACCTCCAATGTGACAGATATGAGATATATGCTTTCTAGTATGCGTAATCTCACCACGCTCGATCTCTCTAACTTCAACACCTCCCAGGTGACAAATATGAATGGCATGTTCTCACTTCTAGACAACATGTGGACATCTAATGATAAGTTAGAAAAAATATATGTGAATAATGATTTTAATACATCTAAGCTTATAACTTTTTCTAATATATTTAGTAATCGTAAAAAGCTTCGAGGCGGTAACGGCTCGTACTTAACTGATCCATCTACGGCAGATAAATCCTGGCTCCGCGTGGATCGTCCTGGTGTGCAGGGGTACTTTACGAAGAAAAGTTAGTTTTCTGACTAGGCGGAAAGTGGTGGGTTGCGCTTAAAATTTTGATTATAAATTTAGAGTTTGACGATTTGACTAAAATGGACTAGTTCGGTTTTTGTTCGGTTTCGGGGTAGAAGTAGAGAAGAGCTCGATTTTTCATTAATATTGCAAAATCAAGTATCAGGGGAGAGCGGGCCGGGAATTAGCCGGGAACAGAGAAGAAAAAGCTAGGAAGAGGGAAACACAAAATTTAAATTTTTTTGTGAAATTTGGCGCAAAATACATATTTCACAAGAAGATTTCACTTAGGTCAAGGGGTTTAATAGGGGTGGCGGGGCTGGAGCGGTTCTGAAGCTCTTCTCTGGAGCCTCAGAATTATCGGAATTAACCCGTGTATTTTGATATAAAATAGGCTGATTTACCTCTGTTAAATGATGATTTGAGTGGATTTTCGAACCTGTGCGGAGTAATTCTCAGGTACTTAGAAGAGCTTTTATAGTCTGTTAGATGCTGTATTTGACCGATTATGAGGCGGAGTAAGATGAGCTGGAAGAAAATGTTTAGTGATTCTCTGTTTATGGGTAGAAAATTAGGTGGACTGCACGATTGGTTTATATGTGGGTGGATTTACTTCTTTATTGTCGTAAAATAGTTATTGTGCGACATTAAGAATCTAAGAAAAAGATGGGTAAACTATCGTCTAAGTAAACTAATAAAATATCCCGCTTATGCTAAATTAGTGGTTTGTAGGCTGTCAGACGGTCGTAGATGCGGTTCTGGGTCCTTAGATGAGTATTTTATCGTCTGGCAAGAAAGAGTCTTGTATGATGGCTAATATGGCCTGATTTTTAAATTTAAAGTAATTCCCCCGCGGTATTTGGATTTTGGTTATCTAGTGCAGATTTTTATTTTATATTAGATAAAAAATTTTGGCTAATAGAGAGGGAAATGTCGGATGAGGGTGGCGTGATTGGGGTATTTAAAGGTAGTAACAGAGGTTAAAAGACTAAGTTTCAGGGGTTTGAGAGGTTTTTATAGTGATAAAACAGAGAAAGAACAGAGTTGAAACAGAGGTAAAATGTGAGTGAAACAGGGCGTGAGACAGGAGTGAATAGTGGCGATATAGAGGTGAAACGTGGGTAGAGAAGCGTAATGAAATAAAAATAAGCCCATTTAGGGCTTATTTTTAGTTGATTGGGGTAGGTTTCGGACCAGAGACGGGATTTGGTTTATTTCCCTTCTTCCTGAAGTTGTTGCGGTTTCGGAAGTTGCGATTTTTGAAGTTGCGATTCCCTTGTGGCTTAGCGTGGGGGTCGTGGGTACCACTGTTTGGGTTCGGTGATGATGTAGATGAAGCTGAGTTTAAGGCGTTTTCAGGCGCCTGAGTGTGATTTTTGGTTGAATCTGGTTGATTAGTCGTATTTGAATGTGGGGCTTGTCCTGAGGCCTCTGGTGAGATTTGCGCGTCATTTGTGGAAACAGGGGAATTAATGGAGGTGGAAACAGGGGTAGAGGTAGGGGTAGAGTTTTTGGCTGATACAGGGGTAGAATTCTGGGCGACTGCAGGAGTGGAAGCACCGTGATTAACGAAAAGCGGAGTATTTCCCTGCTTTGAGCCTTGGGCTGCGGTTTGAGATTGGGTTGGTGCTTGATTTTGAGATGCCGTTCGAGCCTGGGATGCGGTCTGACTCTGTACCGTAGCTTGATCCTGCGTGGCGGTTTTGGCCTCTAGAATCTCTTTAAGGTCCTTGAGCCCTGGTTTAGCTTGATTGGTGACGGAGTTTGGTGAAAACTTTTTGGTATCGAAAGGTTTGGCAGACATAGAAGGTTTGCCATTGATGAACGTCAAGGTAGGCAGATTCTCACGGGGCGCCTTGTCGGCAGGTTGGCGACCAGAATTGGAGAGTTCTTGCTTGTATTTTTCACTCTGTTCGATAGTTTCGCGAATTTGACGCTCAATCTCAGCGCGTGGGTGAGAATAATATTCACGAGAGTGGGTAATAATTTGATCAAGATTATCGTGAGGGCTATGTGGGATATTGAGGGTAGTAGCAGAGAAGGCTGGCACCTTTTCCCCACCGATAATCATGGAAATCACGAAGTGACGGTTGTTCATTTGAATCAAATCGGATTCATCGAAAACTGGGGCGAATTGCTTGGAAAGGATTGGCGCATCGTCGGCAGAAACGCGGAATGAAATGGTGGTACCGACGTTACCGAAGACGGCATTACGGACATTTTCGGTCATCTGAGAGATATATTGGTTAGCAACGGTGAGATTGAGACCGTATTTGCGAGCCTCGGAGAGAATTACGGCAAAAGAATCGGTGGCAAAGTTCTGGAACTCGTCGACATAGAGGTAGAATGGACGGCGATTCTCAACCTCTGGAATATCCGAGCGAGACATGGCGGCAAGCTGGATTTTGGTAACTAGGAAGGCACCGAGGATGCCGGCATTATCTTCACCGATGAGACCCTTAGAGAGGTTAACCACTAAGATCTTCCCTTCGTCCATAATTTGACGGACGTTAAAAGTGGATTTTGGTTGACCGATAATATTGCGAATAATTGGGTTGGCAGTGAAAGCACCCACCTTATTTAGGACCGGCGCGATGGATTCGTTAATCTGTTTGTCGTTCCATTGACCGAATTCATGCTTCCAGAACTGCAAGACTGTGACATCAGTACAATAATCAAGGGTTTCTTTGCGGAATTCTTTATCGGTAAGGAGGCGTGAAATATCGAGCAGAGTAGTTTCTGGGCGGTCGAGAAGCGCAAGTAAGGTGTAACGCAAGATATGTTCGAGACGTGGACCCCAAGAATCGCCAAACATACGCTTCAAAACGCCGATGACTTCAGAACAGACATTAGGCTTCTTCGAGGCATCAGAAACTTCGAGTGGGTTGAAACCAACTGGGAATTGAGTGTCAGCTGGATTGAAATAAATGACATCTTTGATACGAGAAGCTGGCACAAAACGGAGATTATTGATGGCAAAATCACCGTGCGGATCGATAATACAGTAACCCTGATTATAGAAAACGTCAGAAAGAGCGAAAAGCTCGAGAAGGCCAGATTTACCTGCACCGGTTTGACCGATGATATAGATGTGACGAGAGCGGTCGCGACGGAGCATGCCAAACTGATGGTTGATGCCGCGGAAATTGGTTAGACCGAAGGCGGAAATATTTTCGTCATTACTGGCAATACCGGTGATGAGAGGGAGTTTGGCTGGCGGTTCGGCGGTTTTAGAGGTAGCCCAGACGATATTTGGGGTTTCTACAGAGGTGTGTGGTAAATGATAAACCGAGGCAAGTTCGGAAATATTGAGAATGAAGCCTTCGTCGGTAAATTGACGGAGTTTGTAGGCTTCGAGGTCTTCTCGGTTAAAACTGCCACCGATAGATTTGAAACCATTGAGGTTGGTCGAGTTGTATTGCTTAAAAGTACCGACTAGAGCCTGCATATCGAGCTGGGCGTTAATCTCACTGTCACCGAGGTAAGCAAGGCGGATTTTAACTTGATAACCGAGTTTGGTAGCCTTAGTCTCGGCAGCGGAAATTTGTGATTTGACACGCTCAGAGAGTTCGACGGCTGGTTTTGGGCTACCAGAGCCACCACTAGGTGGAGTCGAGAGTGCGGAAAGTAATTCGGCTAGCCAAGTCCAATCGATATTAAATAATTTAAGAGAGGAAGCGGGATTTTTTTGAGCTTTGACCCAGGTATCGGTTTTTTGGTGCCAAGAATCGGCGACCGGGCGCGTAAGAATTTGGATCCAGAGTTCTTCGTTGCTATCTGGATTGAGCTTAGCGAGGGTGCCGGTAATGCCAGCCAGTGGATCGACTTCGAAAGTATCAAAAGTTTTAATCGGTAAAACTTCATTTTCGGTGAGTGAAAGCTCAGAGGTGTAGACAACGTTATGGCTATGCACGGTTTCGGTGTAATCCTTATCGACGACGTGAATTTGGACGCTTGGGTATTGGGCATAAATCTGACCCTCGACGAAACTCTGCAGGGTTTTCGGGACGTAGACATAAAAACGAATCTGTCCACCAGAAGAAACAATTTCAAAACTGAGATGCTCTTGGGCGGTGCCAGATTGACGCAAAAGTTCAGTATCTTTCAAAATACCGTGAAGTGAGGCGAACATTTGCTCGGCGGAAAGTTCCTTTTTGTCGTTATTTTTTGGAATTTCCAGCATCAAAAGCACTGACTCGAGATTAAGAGTCTTGAGCTGATTGATTTTTTTGTAATTTTTGTATGTGAGATATCCAAGGATACCAACGATTGGAAGCCAAACGATGGGCATCAAGATAAAATGAACTAATTCCGCTATCATACTTCTATTTTAGCATTACTGACCGAGTTCGTCAGCATAAGTATAAGTGTTTCGGTCGACACGACGGAAAAGTTTTTTGTTCTGGAGATTCAAGAGAATGGTGGTTTCTTTAACCTTGCGAGTTTTGAGAACGCGTTTGACGATTTCTTCGCGAGTAAGAGGCTCGCCGGCTTCTTTTAGGATGTCGGTAATGATCTGTGCGACCGTGCCGCGCTTGTAGCCCCAGATATCGAGGGCATAAATACCGCGACCGATTAAGACAAAACGAGGGTCTTTAATTAGTTCGTTATGAATGGCTTGAGTGGTGACGTTTTTACGGCGGAATTTGGAATTCGAAATCGCATCAGCAATGTCGCTGAAGTGCATTGGCTCGTTTTGATTCTTCAAGATAACGTAAATCTTGTCACGGATGTTTTTTGGGTTGACGGTTGGCCATTTGGCGAGACCCCATTGATCATCTAGTGAAGAAAGAGATTTGGAGATGGAAGCGATAGCACGGATGTGATTTGGGTGCTCATAATTCAATTTGGCATCAAGTTCATCTAGGCTCATTGGAAGCTTATTATTGCGGATAAGGGTGACAATTTCATCGGCTTTACGCTTAATTTCGCGTTCGTTGCCATATTCGGCAATTCCAGTGGCATTGTAATAGCGTTCAGATTCGTCGATGTGGACCAGACGGGCGGAAATTTCGCTAATAAAATTGATGGCGGCGAGTTCTTTTTCGTTTGGATTGTGACCGTAAATTTTTTGAGCAAGAGTGGAAATGCGAGCGATTCTTCCCTCTTCGACGAGGAAGCGGATAATGATTTTTTCGGCGGCACCAAGTTCAGGAATTTGATTTTCTTCGGCCATGACACGAAGGCGGATAATGATGGCTTTTTCTAACTGACGGACGCGTTCCCTAGTAATAGAAAGCACTTCTCCGATTTGTTCGAGGGTTTCCTTTTGGCCATTCAGACCAAAACGACGAGAAATAATCTCCTTTTCACGGTCTTGTTCTATAATATTAAGACTTCCTGTCAAGGCTTTCTGAATAGTTTCCGCATGTTGATCCATCTTATATTTTTCCCTTATCCACCCGATAATATATAAAAATTACTATAATTATAATATAAAATTATAAAAAGTCAAATAGGAATCTTGTGTAGCCGCTTTCCGTCTAACTTCTTTAAATATTCTATCATAAATTGTACATTTAGGACAGAAAATTATATCTAAATTTAAACATTGGCGTTTTCATGGTGTGATTATAGATAAAGCTTATGTTTAATGTTGTGGTGGTGGCAAAAAAGTCGCTTCCTATTAGTTTAATAGACAGGAGGCGACTTTGATATTATGGTAGTAATTTCTAACCGGTGTTTTAATCTAGAATTAGTGATCAGCCCAGCGATTTTTAGCTTTTTTGGGCGGTCTTTTTTGTCGTGGCTTTCTTGGTAGAAGTCTTTTTTGTTGTAGTTTTCTTAGTGGCAGTCTTTTTGGCTGCAGATTTCTTGGTTGAGGTCTTTTTGGCGGCTGGCGCTTTGGAGCTTAAGAGAATTTCTTCAGCTTCTTCCCTGGTGATAGATTTTGGATCACGATCTTTTGGAATTTTAGCGTTATTCGGCCTGGCGCGACCACGGCCGCTAGCGGGTTTAATGGCTGGACCCTTGATATATGGGCCGAAGGGGCCATTGATAATCTTAATATCACCCCAGTCGGCGAGAATAGAGTCGATTTTCTTCTGATAGAGAGCCTCGGCGGTTTCAAGGGTAATATGATACGGATTTTCCGCTTCGTTGATTTTGCTAAGTGCGATATTATGTGTACCAGCTTTAAGAAATGGACCGAAGGGGCCACTCGCGGCAATTAATTCGGTACCGTCTTTGGCGTGACCAAGAGAACGTGGTAGAACTGGCAGTTCTAATTGCTTGAGTGCCTGTTCGAGAGTAACGGTTTTGACGGTTTTCCCTTTGGGTAGAGGAATGAAGATTGGCTTTTCACCACTTTCTTTTTCGTTTTCGCCAAGCTGCAAAAAGCCGCCGTTTTTACTAATTTTGGCATAGATTTTTTTGCCAGTCTTCGGGTCAGTGCCGAGTTCAGTGGCTGAATTATAGCGGTTGGCCATGGCAGAGGCGCCAATAGCTTCAGAGAATGGGCCATAAAAATCACGGAGCATTTTTAAGCGAGTGAGCTTTTTCTCAGCAATAAGATCGAGTTTTTCTTCGATACCGGCAGTAAAATCATAGTCGACGATGTCTTTAAAATTTTCGCAGAGGAAATTTGAAACTAGCTCGCCAACTGGAGTTGGTATGAGTTTTCCCTTGGTGGAACCAGTTTTTTCCGAAACGGTTTGTTCGGAAATTTGATTCGACTCATCGAGGGTGAGCTGTAAAATATCGCGTGGCTCGCCTTCGGATTCACCTTTCACTACATAATTTCTGACTTGAATAGCGTTAATAATGGAGGCATAGGTACTTGGGCGACCAATACCGAGCTCCTCAAGTTTTTTGACTAGTGAACCTTCAGTGTAGCGGGCAGGTGGTTTTGAAAAAGTTTGTTTAGCTAGTAGGGCGTGGCGCTTTACGCTGTCGCCAATCTGGAGATTTGGTAGGGTAGTGTCCTTACTTTTGCCATAAACTCGAAGGAAGCCATCAAAAATCACCATCTCGCCAGTAGCCTTAAATAGTTCGTTTGGTACAGTGTCGGCCTCGAGATAGAGACTAGTTTTAGCTACCACGGCATTCTTCATCTGGGAAGCTAAGGTGCGACTTCGGATTAATTGATATAATTTCTTTTCGTATTCGTTTTTCCCTGCTACTTCCACGTCAATGTGGGTCGGACGGATGGATTCGTGAGCCTCTTGGGCGTTGGCGTTTTTGGTATGAAAACGGCGAACTTCGAGATAATTTTCGCCAAATTCGGTCTTAATAAGATTAGCAATCTCGGCTAGAGCCTGATTCGATAGATTGAGCGAGTCGGTACGGTGATAAGTAATGTGACCAGACTGATAAAGGCCTTGAGCGGCGGACATGGTAGTCTTAGAGCTGAATCCAAGGCGGCTATTGGCTTCAATCTGGAGCGCAGCGGTAGTAAGTGGTACTGGATTAGCCTTTTTAGCTTCGGTTTTTTCAAGATTTTGCACCTTAAAATTGGCATTCTTGAACTGCTCGAGGAAGGATTTAGCTTCTTCCGCCGTGGCAAAAGTAGTTTTATCGAGATTAGCTTCGAAGACCTCAGAAGAATCGAGATCGGAAATATTGGTGGCTTGGTCACTGAATTTACCAGTGACCTTAAAACTAGATTTGGCATTAAAGCGTTCAATTTCCTGTTCGCGTTCGACGATTAGACGGAGGGCGGGAGACTGGACACGGCCGGCGGACTTAGCGCCTGGTACCTTGGTGCGCACGATACCTGAGAGGTCGTAACCTACCAGCATATCGAGAGTTTGACGGGCTTGCTGACTGGAAACCATATTCATATCGACAGTGCGCGGATTTTTAATGGCTTCCTGAAGAGCTGGTTTGGTAATTTCATGAAAAGTAATACGATGGGTGGTCTTCGGTAATTTCAAAACCTCTAAGAGATGCCAAGAAATCGATTCTCCTTCGCGGTCTTCGTCGGTCGCAAGCCAAATCGTGTCGGCATCTTTGCTAGCCTTTTTAAGTTCAGCGATCACTTTTTTATGGTCTGGATCAATTTCGTAAGTCACGGCGAAATTATTATGCACATCGACTTTGGTATCTTTGCGAATATGGCCGACCGAGGCCAGAACCTTAAAATCATTGCCGAGATATTTTTCAATAGTCTTGGCTTTGGCTGGAGACTCGACGATGAGGAGATTTTTAGACATACTTATATATTATCACGCTTGTCAACTAGAAAAAATTTTTAGAAATTTAGGGTGGAAAATTTTTATAGAGGTGATTCGGGGATGGATTTTAGAAAAATTTGCAAAAATCCCAAAAAATCTTGGAAAAAGGACTTGTTAAGTTAAAATGTTTATGTTAAAGTTTAGGTGTGTGAAGGTTTTCTGGCAGTATAGAAAGGAAATATACTGTGAGAATAAAAAATAAAAACCATAAAAAAATTAAAATTGCGACAGCATTAATGGTTTTATCTGGTGCGGCATTATCACCAATGTTGTTTGATTTGCCAACACCAGTATCGGCAGTGCAACAATCTGCCTCAACAACAATTAGCGTTGTGATTGATCCTGTGATTTCAATTACCACGCCAAGTTCAATTGATATTAATATTACGCCTACTCATACTGGCGCGTTTAATACTGGGACTGGCACGGTGAATGTCTCGACCAATAACGGTAAGGGATATACTACCTATGTCACCTCTAAGACGACGAATACGGATTTGACCCAACCAGCTGCCTCTGGTGTAGCTGACAAGATTCCTTCAATCAGTCAGTCAAATTCGACGATTTCTGGTACGGGCTGGGGCTGGTCTGCCGATGGCACTACCTTTAATCCAGTGAAGCAAGCTGGCACGGCAAATGCTTCGACGATTTTTGCCAAGACTACTTCGGCTGCTACTTCTGGTAGTGCTAAGACGATTACGGTCGGTGCAAGTGCTACTACCTCTATTCCAGTAGGCACTTATTCGAATACATTACTCTTTACAGCAGTTGCGAACCAATAACACTTTCTTTTCGATTCCCTGTGGTCGACGGGCCACGGGGATTGAAAGGAAAAATAAAGGATCTTGTTTTAAAACTGCGTGGAGATGCTTTAGAGACCGCCTTTTTAGGCGGTCTTTTTCTGGTTGAATTTTCTGGCTGATTTCTGTTTGAGCTCTGGTGGGTTTTTATGGGTTAGTTCTGACGAGTTTCTATGGGTTGGTTTTTGAGTTTTTAACTTAGACCTTAAAAATTTAAGCATCAAAAAACCCCAAGTAAGGGTGGGCATCACTTGGGGTTATTAGACCCTACAACGCATCTCTATTGATTCCGGGAGAGCCCCGGAGCGTGACCCACCTCACTCTATTGGGGCCCGCCGGTTATAGGGGTTGCTATGTTCTTAAAAATTGACTTTCAAGTGGAGGTAATACTTATACTTACAACCGATAAAAGAAAAATTGTAAGCCGAAAGTCTTTTAAGAACACGCAACTTCTGTTATATTAGTAACAGAAATTATGATTTATTTAGGTGCGGTTTAGAGATCGTGCCTTTTTCTGGCTCCAACCCCTAACTGGTTCGTATTATAGCATTATAAATAAAAATAGTCAATATATAAAATGTAAAAAATATTAAAATCAAGTACAAAATTGGAGGTTTTTGTGCAAGTCAAATCTATTTCCCCTCTAGAAGACGGGTTTTTGCGTAAATTAGAATTCATTGCGCTTAAGCCTAAAATATTGTATTATTATGGAAAATCGCCTGGCGAAGCGGTAGACTCTGAGATCAAGGGAGAGAAAAATATTTCAGAAAAGGTGCCGGATCAAGCTTATGCGCGACCAAAGACGGTAGCAGTGGTGGGGGCTAGAAAATACACCAAATACGGTGAAGAATGGGCGTATAAGATTGCTTATGAATTAGCGAGGCGTGGAGTGGTGGTCGTGAGCGGGTTGGCTTACGGAATTGATTCGATTGCGCATCGGGCGGCGTTAGATGCTGGTGGTTTGACAGTGGCGGTATTAGGGACGCCAATCGACAGGATCTATCCAGCTCGACATACTGGTTTGGCGCGGGAGATTGTGGATCAAGGAGGTATGGTGCTATCGGAATATCCGCCACAAGAGATTTTGGCAAAAGATGAGAAGTTATCACGTATATTAAATAGTCAGTTAGGGATGCGATCGGCTTTTCTGAAACGTAATCGATTGATTGCGGGGTTAGCCGATCTGGTGGTGGTGGTCGAAGGTGGCGTAAAATCTGGTTCACTTAATACGGCACATCATGCCATGGAGCAGGGCGTGATCGTGTATGCGGTGCCGGGAGATGTGAGTCGTAGTAATTCTCTGGGTTGTAACCGGTTGTTGGGGCGTGGTGCGGTAGCTTTTACCGAGGTGGACGAATTATTGGATGAGTTAGGGCTAAAAATCCGTAAACCGGAGGAGAGCTTAAAACAGATTAAGAAAATGTGCAGTACGGAGAATGAGGCTTTGATGGTTTCAGTGATGCTTAGAGGTGTAAAGACGGGAGAAGAGATTCTGGCACAGATACGGCAGAAGAAAGATTTTTCGGTCTCAGATTTTAGTGTGACAATTTTTAATCTTCAAATGAAGGGATTAATAAAACCGTTAGGTAATAATGAGTGGATGTTATGTGTGTAGAAAAATTTCAATTACCGAAGACGATTACTTGGATTGATACGATGAATATTTTTGCACGGATGGAGAAAATGCGGCGTTTACATACGATGACGGTGGCGAAGCGTTTCGAGTTGAATCTAACCGAAGTAAAAATTATGAGCTATCTCAAAAATAATCAGATTGAACGGAATTTGAACGAAATTTTAGAGTGTAGTCTGATCGGTGAGACTAGTTTATGCCGGGCGATTAATCACCTAGAACAGCGTGAATTTATTAAGAAAGTGCTAAATCCGCAAAATCGCCGATATTTGCAGTTAGATTTTTTCGGGGAAGGGAGATTTGTGGCGAGCTATATCGAAATGGAACAGAAAAAATTTATTAGTGAGATTTTTGAGGGATTCACCAGAGAGGAGCGCGTGTTATTCGGACGTATGCTTTGGAAAATAAATTTTAATATTCAGAGTAGAATTCAGAAAAGTTTGGCGTTGAAAAATAAGTCATCAATCTAGATAAATTCTTGAGATGGGCACAGTGGGCGGTTCTGGTTCCACCACTAAGGATATTATCGGGGTATTATTCTTGGATAAAATCGTCAATGCGTTTTGCAATATCCGTGAGGACTTCTGGGAGTTTTTCGCGCTCTTCTGGCGTGAAGCGACCTAGTACGAAGTCCACATCACCCATCTTTTTGCGCAGGGTATTATTGGCGGTGCCGAGACGAAGACGCTTAAACTCGGTAGTATTTAGTGCGCGGATAGTGGATTTGAGGCCATTATTGCCACCATCGGTTCCCTTTTCGCGATAACGAAGCGTGCCAAAATCAAGATTAAAATCATCACATAAAACTAGGAGGTCACCAAGTGAAATTTTATAATAGTTCATGAATTCCTGAATACTAGAACCGACGTCATTATAGTAGGTTTGGGGCTCAATAAAGATAGTTTGGCCGGATTTTTGCCACTTGGCATGGAATTTTTCGGATTTTTCAAACTCGAGGCCGTGGGTTTTAAAATAAAAATCTAAGGCCAAAAAACCAAAATTGTGGCGAGTGAGATTGTATTCATTTCCAGGATTTCCAAGTCCGACAATAAGTTTCATGGAAATATTATAGCAAAACTTTTGGTTGGATTTTTATGGTAAAAAATTGCCATAAAGTTTTAGAGATAAAAGAGTCCATTGTGTAGTCCATTGTGTAGTCCATCGTGTAGATATTTGGGCCATAAAAAGCCGCCACGGAGGTGACGGCTTGGAAAAGGTTAAGAAATAGCTTTGATGAAATGGTTGCTTTGGATATGCTAATCTTCGACATAGCTATTGTCGTTCTCCCAGTCTAGTCCAAGAGGCTTCAAATTACTGAGAATCTGTCCAACGATGGAGCTTCTGACAATGTCATTTTCATCCATAAAAATCTGAGCTGCACGGGGGACGCCCTTTAATGCTCGGCGCGCATAAAGAATACCATTGTGATACTTGTTGACGCCCTTAGCGTAAGGGTGAGGCTGACTCTCGTCACCTGTGAAGACCATTTTAGACCCCTCTCCGATACGAGTCATGGCAGACAACATCTGCTCATTGGTCATATCTTGAGCTTCGTCGACAATAATGAAATCATTCTGAAAACTCTTTCCTTTGATGTAAAAAATCGGAATAGAGCGGAAGGATTTTTGGTAGGACAGATTAGCCTTGTCTTCTAGAAGCTGCTGCTTGACACGAGGTTGAAGGCTAGATGATTTTTCAGAATATTTATCCTTACATCTATCTTTTCCTTCATGCCTACTCTTCTTACTAGTTCGACAAGTAAAAGTTTCTTTTTTGTCGATCATAGTATACTCGTCATCGTCTTCATAGATCCAATTTTTACCATGGATATAAGACTGATGTGTAACTTCTTCATGTTGTTGATCGACTGGGGTACTGCTATCACAGGGGCCATCATTGTAAATTTTATGATAATTTAACAATGCATTGATAATATTGGCAGATTTGATAGACATCTTCTCTTCCAAATCCCCTGGCAAAGTACCAACGCCATCATCGCCATGAACCTCTGAGGCAATAACGGAGACTATGTCATATTCGCCCCTTTGGACTTGCTTCATTCCTTCAATGGCGGCAATAAAAGTTTTTCCTGTACCAGCGCAGCCAGAAACTAGAATCATATCAATATTCTTATTATAGATAGAGTCTAGATACATGGCTTGCCCAGGTGTTTTGGCTTTCAGGAAGGGCTTCTGTTTGCTGCTTAGGTAGTTATTAAGGTGGACGATTTTATCTTCATCTCCACTAACATCTAAGCGTCCAATATTCCAGAACTTTCCTCTACTGTAATTGATTTCTTCGTAATCGGAACCGTCTTCACAGCTGAACTCGATGAATTCATTAGGGGTCAAGAGCGGTTCATTCGGCATGCGTTCTTCCCATTCCTCTAAGGTAATAAAGCCACCTTTTTGCATGAAATTATTGTAGAGGTCTGGTGGAATGACGCATTCGCGTCGGCCAGTGAACTTAAACTTGGGGTCGGTTTCCAGCGGTAAGGTTTTAATGTTATGTGCCATGGCACAGACACGCATTTCTTTGTCGTTGGTCACTAAATGAATCTTTTTGTTCAGAGCCTCTAATTCGTTCTTAACCTGCTTGGCCTTTACTAGGCAGAAGGCTAGGTTGAGAGTCTGTAAGAAGATTCGTTCATCCATGTTGACTGGTTCAAAATCCCAGTCAGTAACGGCAGATTCGGTGCTTTTAATAACCATAAAAGCACGGCTGCAGTTTTTGAAGGCAATTTGATTACCAATGTCAAGATTAGGATCGTGACCAAGTTTAGAAGATTCATCAGCTATAACCGACTGCAAGAGCTCGTCGATTCGGCTTAAAACCTTGCCGGCGATGAAGCTGCGTTCGGAAGATTCGGCGCGAAAACTTTTCAATTCATGAAGCACAGTGTCAGGTATCACGATACATGAGTTTTTCAGGTCGATGTTTTCAACAGCTAACTTCTTAAACCCGTTTTTGGTGGGAATAATATCGGGGTTATCAATAATGATATTAGTATCGATAACGTAATATTTTTCCTTGGGTTCGGTGGAAAGATAAGCCACAGGTTCTGCACTTGAGATGCTTCCAGAGGTCTTCTCATTAAGACTTGTTTGAGCACTGAGTATACTTTTAATTTCACTCATAACTATCTCCTTTTTAAGGTACGAGAAATACGTTTTAGGTATTTCTGTGGGGTGGGACTTGGATTTTTGAGGTCCAAGAATAGAGGTGCGTCCTCTATTAGGCTAATTATTGCATATTCTTCTAAGAATTCAAGAGGAAACCTGAGTTAACATCTCAAGTATTGCACTTGAGGGGTTAGAGTGGCAAACAAGGGGAGCAATGAATCTAGATGTGTATTTTTGAGGATGGATTAAAATGGAGCATTAAGATAATTGATGGTAGAGTTTGAGGAGTTTTTCGATTTGATGAGATTGAAGATAGGTCTTTTCGCTGGCCGCAAGATTTTGGCTGAGTTTTTGAATAAGTTCTGGTTGGCGGTGGATTTTAAGTAAAAGTTCCGCCATAGCGCGAGGTGCTGGGGATTTGGCACAGAGCCCACCGTGATTTGGTACGATTTCGGACATGTCAGGGTCGGCATAAATAACCGGAAGATTGCAGGTGGCGGCTTCTAAAATGGTGAGACCTTGGGTGTCGAACTGGTAAGAATTAATAATAGAAAGATGTTGGTCTTTTGTGTATTTTTGAAGGATTTCTTGGTGCGGGATAGTGCCGAGAATCTTAATGAATGCTTCGTTGAAATGTTTTTTGCAGAATTTTCGTACTTTTGACATCTGGTTACCATCGCCAATAATAGTAAAAACAAAACGGAAATTTGGCTCAAGTTCCTGGGCGATTCGGAGGGATTCTAGAAATGGTAAAATACGCTTTTCCTTAGAGAGGCGAGAAAACCAGAGGATACGAAGTGGCTCGTGATTCTGGTAAGTGCGGATCTTAGGGGTGAAATTTGTAATTTCCTGATCATTAATGCCGTTCGAGATGACAGAAATTGGGCGGGTGACACCGAAAAGTCGAAGTTTTTTAGCAAAATGGGCGGAAGGGGTAATTACCTGGTCGGCCAGATTGGCTTGGCGAGTCATCATTTGCCACATTTGACGACGCGCAATGGTGGGGGCGAGATTTTTAACCTCGGCGTTCTGATAATTGAGGCCTGGTGATTTCTTTGGCTCTGGATTTTGATAACCTGACTTAGGGGATTTTTTCGAGATTGATTTTAGAGTGGTGCGATGAATTAGATTAATCCCAGTAGCAGCTAGGGTCTTAAAAGGATGCGGCACATTAATGGCGATGGCCATATCTTCGCGACCATGCATGGTTTGGACAGTTTTAATGTGATATTTTTTAGCCAAAATCAGACCGGCCATACTGGTGGTAGCTTCGTAATGAATGTGAAAAAGATCAAAGGATTCGGTGAGGTTGGAGTATTTTTTTTCAATAAAACGTACGACTTGCTTAGTCCATTTGGAAAAAGGGGCGCCATTGATTAGGAACTTGGCGGTAGGCACAAGAATAATATTTGGGTCATGATTAGCGCCAAATTTGGATAAGGGATTTTCGAAATCTTGCTGAGTGCCTGGGCAGAAAATGGTAACTTGGTGACCAAGTGATTCTAATGCGGTTTTTTGGGCACGAATCGAGGATGGAATTCCACCGGGAATACCGAGAAAAACGTCGGTGAAAATTGCGATACGAAGTGATTTTGAAGGTTTTGATCTAGTGAGTTTCGCTTGGACGGGTTTTGATTTGGCTGATTCGGCCTGGACGGGTTCTGATTCTATAGAATCAGAAGTTTTGAGATTTTCAGAGTTCTTGGAGTGAGGATTTGACATTTTTGTGATTATCTCATATATGAGATATTTAATTAAAGTAAATCTTTGGTGTGATTGATGGATTTGCGCGGGCCATTTTTGCGGTCATTATGGAAAGAGAACTTCAGTGGGGTGCCAAGGAATGGGAATTTTTCACGAATACAACGTTCGAGATAACGCTTGTAAGACCAGTGAAGGAGTTCCATTTCGCGACCATGAATGACAAACCATGGTGGGCAAGTGTCGGTCTGAGTGATGTACTGGAGTTTTGGATGAGTATTTTTCAGACCAGCTGGTGGATGAGAAATTACGGCTTCGTTTAGGACTTTATTGAGTTCAGAAGTTTTAAGTTCGGTATGGCGAGCCAGGTCAACTTCAGTAATTAGCTCAAATAATTTGGTGACGTTTTTGCCAGTTTCGGAGCTGGTGATAATAACTGGAGCGAAAGATAAGAAATTAAAATCATGTTCCAGATTATCGAGAATGTTATCAATTTGAGAAAGTTCCGTTGGTTTGGACTTGTCGGAAATTGTTGAAACTACAGGGGTAGAATTGTCGAGCAGGTCTGACTTAGTGATGACTAGGATGACGCTTTTACCGGCTTCGATGATTTGGCCAGCGAGGGATTGATCGAGTTTAGAATGTGGCTCGGTAGAATCGATAAGCAGCAAACAAATGTCGGATTCTTCGATGGCAGAAAGAGTGCGAATGGCAGAGAATTTTTCGATGCCAACTTCACGCTTGCCAGGTTTGCGGAGACCGGCAGTGTCGAGAAATTCAATAGTTTGGCCTTTGAATTTAAGTTCGAGGCGATTAATATCGCGAGTGGTTCCCTGCTTGGAGCTAGTGATAGCTTGCTGTTTTTGGCCAAGGCGATTGAAGAGACTGGATTTACCAACATTTGGGCGACCAATCAATGCAACCTTGATAGAAGTTTCGGTTTTAGCTTCAGAATCAGCTTCATTGGTGTCTGGATAAGAATTTAATTCGCGATAAATACGAGATTTGAGGTCTTTAATTCCCTGTCCGGTAGTAGCGGAAGTTTGATAGGTTTCGTCGGCTTTTATACCAAATTTGATATATTCGGCAAAAGGCAAGGATTCTTTTAGATCGGACTTATTTAGGACGAGAAGAACTGGCTTGCGGGATTTAAGTGCCAGGCGGGCAATATCTTTGTCGCGGAAATCTGGGTATTTGGTAGAATCGACGGTTAATAAAATTAAGTCTGCAGAGTCAATGGCATCCTCGATTTGGTCCTGGATGGAAGCTTCGAAATCATCTTCAGGATTTTTCAAACCAGCAGTATCGATAAGAGTAAAAGCTTGATCAATAGTCGCCACCACACTATCACGAGTCGTGCCAGCCTCACGCGCAACAATGGCAATATTTTTGTGTGCCATACGATTTAATAGGCTGGATTTTCCAGCGTTAGTTTGGCCGATGAGGGCGACAATTGGAAGCTTTTTCATGCGTTATATTATAACATCGAAAATAGAGTCTGTAAAGAAAAAACCTGAGTTAACATCTCAAGTGCAACACTAGGCAATAAAAAGAGAAGCAGTTTTTAATGCCTAACTATAATCATCGTATTATCGTCATAGGCAGAAGAACGGTTAATTTCATCATATTCAGCTTGGGTATAGTAGCCAGAAACCCGTTCTTCCCCACTATCGATAGGCTCATCTAAACCATCCTCATATTCGGCAATTGCGCGACGAATTACTGGGTTCGAGGCGTGATAGTGTGACATGGCTGGCGGAATAAAGAATCCGTCCATATCTTCGCATTCTTGAATATCTTTAAATCGCTCGTCAGTAGACGGTCGAAATTCAAACGTATGGACATCTTCTAGCAGAGCCTCAGCAAGAGCAACTGGACGACCGGCATACTCTTCAGAAATTATATCCCAATCTGCAAGATCTTCCGTAAATACGCGAGCCGTCCTAGCGCCACGGCTCATAGCCTTATTCAAGAATAGCGCAATATCAAAAGAACCGATATATTCTGGTCGTTCCATATCTTCAATGAGAGGAATGGAATCTGAGATTTGCGAGAATACGCTCCTCATCATTAAGGCTTTCAGAAACAGCCGACTACTTATATCATCACCGTCATAAGGATGCTCAAAATAAGTAGGGCGAATAATGTTCTCTTGGAAATCATTGTAAGCAAAATTACTGACAATGAGTTTGCCATCTTTAATCAAACTTTGATTGACTGTAAAATCACGAGTTCTAAAATAGTGGTCTAGAGTATCATTTCCGACGCTATGACCAAAAGTATAGTCATCTGGCATAAACTTGCGTGAGAGTTCGTCTAGAGTATCATAATCAACCTCGCTATTACCCTCTTCATCAGTAATATTTATAAGATCAATATCGCGAATAGGTTCACGCTCACCAGTTATAATTTCCCTTGCTATGCTACGAGCCACGCCGCCTATAACGGCAACGCCATGCGGTAATTCGCTGAGGAAAGAGTAACGCTCTAATATTTCCGCCGGCAAAGGAGTCTCTTGGAGTGTTAATTTTTCTTCATCGAAGTCAGCACGTCCCTCGCCATAATCGTCATCGTAATCATCCTCCTCGTAGTACTCACCGTCGTCATAATTTTCCTCTCCGTAATAATCATCGTCGTTAGTATCGTCCTCTTGTTCTCCAACAACGCGAGATAAGCCATTGACGGCCAATTCTGCAATATCTGGATCAGATTCTTGCTCATTTTCAAACGATTCTGGATTACTACGCAGGAACTCACTCATAAATAAACCTTCGAAGAAGTTTTTATTTTGATAATCATAATACAATTATACTATTTTTAGAGATTTTTAGAATTTGGAACCTGAATTAACATCTCAAGTGTTGCACTTGAGGGATTAGAGTAGCTATTTGCTGATATTTGATTTTGTTTATGGTAAAATAGAGACATGTCAAAAATCACTTTCTCTCATAATTTTTTGTGGGTAAATTTTCGAAGGAATTTTACTTTTCTGTTAGGACTTTGTTTGTCGATTTTTATTTTTAATCTTAATGCAGCTGCGGTTTTTGCTCTGTATACGCCAACTCTTTCGGCTTCGGTAGACAATACTGCAGCTTCAGTGAACGGCAACCAAGTGATAAATTCCACGAATAAAACCACAGAAATTCCCTTAAATCTTACAGTAAATACAAATAATAAAACTGGCTACACAGCAACGCTAAATTCAGAAACAGATGAAACGGCGCTAGTGAATATTGGATCGACAAGTGGTGCAAAAATTAATTCGATCTCGTCCGCTGGACTACTGGGAGATTTTTCTAACAATACTTGGGGCTATAAATTTGGGTCCTCCCCAAACTACGCACCGATTCCTGCTCTTTCTACTCCAGCCCAAATCTTACAGACTGCCGGAAAGACTAACGGTAATGAATCGAACCAGTTAAGTATTGGCATGAAGCTAAGTGACAATCTTGAAAGTGGCAGATACACGAATAAACTAATATTTTCAATTCTAACCAATAATTATAATCGTATCGCCATCATGACCGAAGGCCCAGATTTTAATACAAAACTAAAATCATTAGGAGCCTTCGAGCACTTTAAGAAGAGTACTGTAGCGCCAGCTGCTTCTACGAATGCCAAGAATATTGAAGATGAAGCATCTGACTATGAAATTAAACTTTGGTTTAATCCTACAGACAAAACAGCCTATTATTATGCTGAACCAGAAAAGGTTTATTTGAATGAAGCTAGTAGCAGGATGTTTCGTGATCTGTCTAACTTGATTAGCCTTGATGTATCGAATTTCGACACTTCCAAGGTGACAAATATGGAGGCTATGTTTGCTGGTATGCCTAGTCTCACCACGCTTAACCTTTCTAATTTCGATACCTCCAAGGTGACGAGAATGAATAGTATGTTTGAGGGTGTGTCTAGACTCACTACACTGAATCTCTCCAATTTCGACACTTCCAAGGTGACAAATATGGAGGCTATGTTCGGTTATATGTATGGTCTCACTTCGCTTAATATCTCTAACTTCAATACCTCCCAGGTGACAAATATGAGAGATATGTTTTCTAATATACGTAATCTCACTTCGCTTAGCCTTACTAACTTCGATACCTCCAAGGTGACAGACATGAGGGCTATGTTCGGTTATATGTATGGCCTCTCTTCGCTTAACCTTTCTAACTTCGATACCTCCCAGGCGACAGACATGAATAGTATGTTTGCGGGCATGTCTCTCACTAGCCTTAATCTTTCTAACTTTGACACTTCCAAGGTGACGGATATGGGTAGTATGTTTTATAATATGCGTAATCTCACTTCGCTTAATCTTACTAACTTCGATACCTCGAAGGTGACAGACATGAGCGATATGTTTTCTAATATGTTTAATCTCACTACGCTCGATATTTCCAATTTTGATACTTCCAATGTGATAGATATGGGCGGTATGTTCTCATTTCGAGGCGTGAGTGCACCTAGTGATAGGTTAGAAAAAATATATGTGAACAATGACTTTAATACATCTAAGCTTACATGGTTTTCCAATATGTTTACAAATCGCAAAAAGCTGCGAGGGGGGAACGGTTCATATCTCTCTAACCCTGCGACCGCCGATAAGACTTGGCTTCGCGTGGATCGACCTGGAGTGCATGGTTACTTCACGAGAAAGCCTTAATATAAGAAGGGTGGGATCGTTAATGTTTTTGATTTTTTTGAAGATTCTTATGGTAAAATAAAGTTATATGCAAGACCAAAAATCACATTCTTCCAAATTATTTTTGTTGAAAAACATTTTCGTAGTGGGTGCTGGGTTTCTGATTTCTTTCTTTAGCTTAAATTTTAATACGAATGAAGCTTCAGCTTTATACACCCCGACACTTTCAGCTTCGGTGGATAATGCTGTAGCTTCAGTGAATGGAAAACCAAGTAATAAATTCTACAAATAAAACCACGGAAATTCCTTTAAATCTTATTGTAAACACAAATAATAAAACTGGTTATACGGCAATTCTAAATTCAGAAACCGATGAAACGGCATTAGTGAATACTGATTCTACGACTAATGCGAAAATCAATTCGATTTCCTCCGCTGGACTATTAGGAAGTTTTTCCAATAATACCTGGGGTGTGAAGGTCGGTGGTAATATTAATTTTTCACCAATTCCAAAACTCACTGCTCCAATGAACGTTATGCAAACAACTAGCAAGACCAACGGCAGCGAAACAAACAGCATCGAAATTGGTATGAAATTAGGTGACAATCTTGAAAGTGGCAGATACACAAATAAGTTAGTATTTTCGATATTAACCAATAATTACGATCATATCGCTATCATGACCGAAGGCCCAGATTTTAATGAAAAACTAAAAGCCTTAGAAACCGCGACGAGTAAAATCGAGCATTTTAAGAAGAGTACCGTAGCGCCAGCTACTTCTATAGATGCAGTAAGCATTGAAGATGAAGATTCTGATTATGAAATTAAACTTTGGTTAGATCTGACTGATAAGACGGCTTATTATTATGCCGAACCAGAAAAAGTTTATTTAAATACGGATAGCAGCAGGATGTTCTTTTCAAAAATTGTTGGACAAAAAATAAGAAATGTCTTAGATATGGATCTCTCCAACTTCGACACCTCCAAGGTGACAAATATGGGCTATATGTTTTCTGGCATGTCTAACCTCACTTCACTTAATCTCTCCAACTTTGACACTTCTAAGGTGACGAATATGTACGAGATGTTTGATGCTATGTCTAATCTCACTTCGCTTAATCTATCCAACTTCGATACCTCCCAGGTGACAAATATGCAGCATATGTTTGATGCTATGTCTAATCTTACTACACTTAACCTTTCTAACTTTAACACTTCCAAGGTGACGAATATGAGTTTTATGTTTGCTGTCATGCCTAAACTCACTTCGCTTAATCTCTCTAACTTTAACACTTCCAATGTGACGAATATGTCCGCTATGTTTTATAAAATGTCCAATCTCACTAGCCTTAATTTATCGAGTTTCAATACTTCCAAGGTGACGGATATGAGTTATATGTTTGCTGCCACGCATAATCTCACTACGCTTAACCTCTCTAACTTCAATACCTCCCAGGTAACAAATATGCACGGTATGTTTAATGATATACATAATCTCACTACGCTAGACCTTTCTAACTTCAACACTTCCAAGGTGACGGATATGAGTTATATGTTCTACTATATGACTAGTCTCACTAGTCTTAACCTCTCCAGTTTCAATACCTCCAAGGTGACGGATATGAGTTATATGTTTTCTGAAATGTTTAATCTTACTTCGCTCGATATTTCCAATTTTGACACTTCCAATGTGACAAAAATGAATCAGATGTTCTCTCTTCCAAATGGATATGAGTATAATGATAAGCTAGAAAAAATATATGTGAACAATGATTTTAATACATCTAAACTTGCAGAATTTTCAGATATGTTTAAAAACCGCAAGAAACTCCGTGGGGGAAATGGCTCATATCTTACCGATCCTTCTACGGCTGATAAGACCTGGCTCCGCGTGGATCGTCCGGGTGTACAGGGGTACTTTACACGTAAAACCTAGGGGGTGAATAAATTATTTGTACAGATACTTGGTTTTAACTTTAAAAAAATGGTATCTGTATGTTTTTTTATAAAACAAAAAAAGACATAAATGCCTTTTTGTAAATGGTGATTCCGGCGGGGTTCGAACCCGCGATTTTCTGGATGAGAACCAGACGTCCTGGACCACTAGACGACGGAACCGTAAAATAATAATAACATTTTTCGGATATGGCCGCAATAGCTTAGATGGGCTATAGATTAATGTGCCATGAGAAATGATCGTTATATCTTAAAAGTGTAGCTATAGCGTAAGCTCGTAGCAATTTATGGGATTAGTCGCAATCGAAACTGGCGTCATTCCATTCGGAGTCATCGATGGGGTCAAAAAGATGTGGGTCAGTATCGGAGTCGGTAGTGCGGTTACGTAGGCGGAATTCCTCGTCGGACATGTCACCAAGATCGTTTTCGTCACCTTCATCTTCGAGGTGATCGTCGTCGGATGGGTCATTTTCTTCGTAATTTTGATAGTGGTCTGGTAAATCTTTTTGGAAGGCGCCAGAATCCCAGGAGTCGTTCGTGGTGTCGGGATTATCTCTTTCGGAAATCCAGTTCATTTTACTGTTTGGTTCCCCCGCATTTTGATAAAATTTTGCCATAAACGACTCCTTTTCTACTATTATGTCAGAGGTGTGTGGGCTTGTAAAGATACACTAAGCAAAAACTCGTTCACCGAAGCTTGTGGTGAACGGGCTATTTATAAATTGAAGTTTTTGTGGGCTTTATTTTGTGACTATTTTAGTCGTGGGAAATCGCGGTGTGGACGCGGTTTAGGCGAGCTAGGGTGCGATTTTTGCCAAGGACACGTAAAGTTTGATGTAGGGCTGGACTAAATGGCGCAAAGCTAACGGCGATACGAATTAAGCTGAAATATTCAGCAGGCTTTTTGCCGGTGGCGGCAAGTAACTCATTAAGTTTTGCTTGAAGACTGCCGTCGGTCCAATCCTCTTCTTCAACTTCGTTTAACTTCGCAATAGTGAGCTTAAGTAGGTCACGATATTCGGTTTCGGAAAGTTTCTTGAGGAACTTATTGTTATAAATTAAATCAAGATCAATAGTCGGTTCTTCGAAGAAATAAGTAGTCATGGTGCGTAAATCGGAAAGGGTTTTCAGACGATCATAGATAATACTGAGCACAGATTTTTTGTACTCGTCGGTTTCTTGACTGGCGGATTCTGGCCAGAAATTGAGCGGTTTGAAGACTTGGTAGCGAGAGAAATCTTCAGAACCAGAAGTGAGACAGGTTTTGGCATAGAGAGCATCAATTCCCTGTTCGTCGGCAATTTTGCGAATCCATTGACCGTTCATCCAAAGAATTTTAGTTTCATCGAAACGGGCACCGGAATTTTGAATGCGAGAAATTTCAAATTTTTCAATCATTTCATCGATTGAGTAAATTTCTTGTTCAGTACCGTCATTCCAACCGAGACAGGCGAGGTAATTTAGTATAGCTTCTGGGAGAAAACCATCATCACGATATTCGGTGACAGATTTGGCGCCATCACGTTTACCGAGCTTTTTGTTGCCGGTAGGAGCCAGAATATGTGGCATGGAGACGAAAAGATGACGAGGAATTTCTAGAGCGTCGTAGAGGGCAAGATAATTTGGGGTGCTGGAAAGATATTCGACGCCGCGAGTAATGTAAGTAATCTTCATTAAGGTATCATCGACGATGTGAGCGAAATTATAGGTAGGAAGACCGTCTTTTTTGATCAGGATAATATCATCGAGAACCTCTGGGCCAGTTTGCATGTCACCCATCACTTCGTCGTGCCACTCGTAATGCTTCGGAGTGGTCTTAAAGCGAATTGGCAGGCCTTCGCGCCATTCTGGTGGATTGACTGGGCGATGATTGCGGTAAAGATAAGGATTTTTTTGCTCGTTATCGAGTTTTTTATACTCTTCGATTTTTTCGGAAGGTGTATCATCAGCATAAGCTAGACCTTTTTCGAGTAGTTTTTTAGCCCAAGCTAAATAAATATCCTTGCGTTCGGTTTGATAATAAGGCTCGTCTGGACCGCCCACCATTGGACCTTCGTCCCAGTTTAGCCCGAGCCATTTAAGAGTATCGAAAACTAACTCGGCAGCACCTTCTACGAAGCGACTTTGATCAGTATCTTCAATGCGCAAAATAAACTGACCGTGATTTTGTCTGGCGATCAGATATGGATAAATGGCACTGCGAACATTGCCGATGTGAATATAGCCGGTAGGGCTGGGTGCAAAACGAGTTCTAATTTCCTTATTCATAATGGCTTAATTATACCACTACTGATAAGAGAAGAAAAACTCAGCGTGGCGGCTGAGATTCTGGGTGGAATAAGTATTTGAGCTCTTGGTTAATAGTAGATTCTATTTGATTTGGATATTTTAGAGTGAGGTGATGATGTTTTTCAACTGTTTTTTACTGAGGCTACCAGAGGTGGTATTGAGCTTATATACCGTGCCGCCATTTACCCAAGCAGCGTTGGATTGATACATGTAAATTGTGAGGCCTTGTTCACGAATTGTATCATACTGTTCGCCCCAGGTTGGCTTGACGTAGTTATTTAATAAGGCATTGCTATCCCAAGGGAGTTTTTCTTGGTCAAGGGTGAAATGGGTCTTGTTTGGGCCAACAAATTCAAGAGTAAAAGTATTTTTCTGGAAAGAGGCACCGCTGGCAATAAAATCGCGTGGCACAAAAGACGGATAGGAGGCACCGTTTTGGGCGGCAGCGACCTTGGCGCTAATGTCTGGCATGCTAAATTTAAGAGTGGCATAGAGTACGCCCATGCAGCAAATCGAGCTAGCAACAGCAAAGATGAGATGTTTTTTAGAAACCTTTGGTTTCTTAATCATGATTGGAGCGGATTTTGGTTTCGTCTCCTCTTTCATAGCGGACATTAGGGCTTTAGAATTTTGACGAGCACGGTTCGTGAGTTTTTTGGCGGAGAAATGCGAGATAGTGTCAGCTTCACGGCGACGTTCGGCAAGAGACTGCAGAGGTGCGATTGTGGAGCGAGTTTTATGGGCGGTATTAGTAAGAGGCTTGGCGGTAGGGGCGGAAGTCGTGGTTAGCTTGGCTGCTGTAACAGCAGTACTCACTGGGCGAACTGGAGTTGGCATGGCTACTGGAATGGCTGGCGCAACTGGTGCAATCGGAGTCGTAAAGCTTATCGGGGTAGATGTTGGCTCTGAAATATTAAGGGGGCGTGGAATGGAAGCAGGAGTAGGCTTCGCGACTGGGGCTGGTGCAGAAAAATCAAGTGGTGAAGCGACTGGGGCTGGTGCAGAAATATCTAACGGAGCAGTGACTGGAGCTGGCGCAGAAAAATCTAACGGAGTAGAAATTTGGATGTGAGAAATAGTAGGACGAGGCTTCGGGGCAGAAGTGGCTGGGGTGTTGGAAGCGGGACGCATAGTTGCACTATTTTTGAGCGATTCGCGAAGTGAATCAAAAGAAATGGTTATTTTTTTCGCGGTTGGGGCAGGAGCTGGTGTAATGCATGAGGTTGGGGTTGATTGATCTGACGCTACAGGGGTGGCTGGAGTGCGAATGTCTGAGACGTCGGAAAATTCATCAGAATCATCAGAATTATCAGAATCCTCAGAAAAGACAATTTTACGAGGGGCTTTGACGAAGTGGCGATTAAGGGTGCCAGAGCTTCTGACAGTAATATGGGTGGCACGACTCTGAATGCGCTGATTCGTTAAATTTCTTTCCATTTTTCCTCGCTTATTTTGTTTAATTATAATAATAATACTTATGCAAATCAATAGTGATTATGTTTGATTTTTTATAGAGGTTGGTGTGTTATAATGTTGACAATATGGACTTTGATAAAGAAAAGCGAAATCAATTAATTCGCGTAGTTATAGTAGATGTAATTTCGTTTATTGCTGTGATTTTTATGGTGTTTGTTTTGGTGGCGGTAGTGAAGGGCTGGCGCTTGAATCGAAAATTAGAATTCGAACAATATGGTATGGTGCAGGCGGAATCTTTGCCAACAGGCGCAAAAGTAATTGCGGATGGGCGAGAAATTGCGGAGACGAATATTTCGAAGCTACTTTCGGCTGGCGAGCATGAAATTGTTTTGAAAAAAGATGGCTATGACACTTGGAGTAAGAAAATCTCAATTACTTCTGGTAAACTTTTGCGTTTGAAATATCCACGTCTATTTAAGCAATCGCGTGAGACGGAGGTTTTGGCAACGGAAAAAGATTTGAGCTTTTTTGAAACGGCGACGAACCACCGTGCGATTTTGTATGGCTTAAAAGAATCGCCGAAGTTTAAATATGTGACGAATTTGGAAGGCGACATTACGACCTCGGAATTTGATATAACGAGCGTTTCGAGTTTTGTGATAAATGGTAAGTTCACGGGTAGTTTGAAGAAAATTATCTGGAACGAAAATAGTGAAAAAGCAGTAGTTAATTTAGTTTCGGGCGAGGCTTCAGAATGGTTGTTATTGAATTTTAAGGAAGCCGCGAAGAGTGTGAATTTAACGAAGACGATTGGTAGTTTTGTCGATAAAGACATTGAGAAAATTGTGCAAGAAAAAAAGTTGGAAGTTAAAGAAGCGGAGGATTTTACTAAAGCGGAGAAGGCGAAAAATAGTTATCTCATTTCGGAAGTGCAAATTTCAGATGGACAAGCTACGCGTCTAATGATGTTGATTGATGGCAAAATTCGTGAAGTAAATTTGAATGATAAAATTATTTACGAAACGACGGTATCGGATGTGGCGAAGTTTTCGACGTACGGTTCGGAACTGGCTTTTGTGAAGAAGCTGAATGCGGAGAAAAAATTCGTGATTGGCATTTATAAATTGAAAGATACGGGTGAAATTAAGATCGATGAGATCGATGAAACGGTGGGGTTAAATCATATTTTTGTCAATTTAACTGAATTTTATGGTGAAAAATACCTCAATACGGTAATCGGGCAAGATCTCCGGATTTACAATACGGATGATTATCCAAATCATGATAGTGAAAATACTAGTTTGAATTTGGCCATGGAGAAAACTTTGGAGGCGGCGCCGTCGGATTTTTATACTTCCGCGAATGGTGAATTCTTTATGGGGGTGAGCGATAAAAAAGTAATGCTGGTGAATTTGGAATTGATGGAACTTTTGCAATTCGAACATAACAATAATGCGATTAGGCAATTGGATTATTATTTGATGTTTGATGTGGTAGATGGCAAGATGCAAGTTTATGATTTTGATCATGATAATCAGCGCACGATTTTGGAAAATGTAGCGAATGGTTTTGATGCGGTGATTAATCATAATAACCGTTACCTTTATTATGTGGGGGCGAGCGATAATGGCTTGCAGATTAAGCGTGATAAATTATTCTAAGATTAAGCAAAAATAGACCTGTAGGCAGGTCTATTTTTTATGATAAGAAGATTCGTGAACTTGAGGCTGAGATTTTTATGGAATGGGGCCTCTTTTGGGCTTATCTAAGCATAATGCTAATGCTAAAAAATAGACCCGTGGTGGAGTCTATTTTTTGATTGGCCTTTAATGATTATTGGTGAGGAAGCCCCAGATTTTTTGAAAGAATGGCTTTTCGTTGGCCGGCATTTTGGAAGAGGTATTATTCCCTGGTAAGGCGGTAGTAGAATCGGTAGAAGTTGGGGTACTAACGGCTTTTTCTTCGTAGGTTGGACTGACTTGTTCGGCGGTCACCAATAGGCGGTAACGGTCGGAGCCGAGTGGCGTACAAGTAATGAGAGTGAGAATTGGTTTACTGGTTGGGTAAACTAATGCGGCTACATCAGTTGGTTCGACGGTTTGTTTCTTTATAACTTTATAGGTGTAACGAACCGAATTGTAATTGACGTAGATAAGGTCATTGTCCTGCAGGCGCTCGAGGCCGGAGAAGATAAATTTGTATTGATTGTTACTATAAATATCACCGGCGGAGTGACCAGAAATTACAAGGTTGCCGACTTGACCTGGCAGTGCATCGGCGCCAGGGATTTTGAACTGGGCAACACCATGGTTCATTGCGTTATCAATAGTGGCGGTATCGTTAGCGATATTAAAGTGCGCTGGGACATCGATATTGAGTTTTGGAATAATGAGTTTTGGTTCGGCGGTTGGGGCGGTAGTGATGGTCGGATCAATGGCGGTGATTTCGGTATCATTGGAATTTCCGGGAGCGATATAGGCCATAATCGGAGCAAAGATCAGGCGGTTATATTGCAAGAACAGGATGAAAAGGATGGTGAAAACTCCGGCGAAAATCGGAATGAATTTGCGATGTTTTTTAGAGAGCTGGAAGCTGCTGCTGGCTTTTTTCTGAATGCGTTCTTTTAAGGTAGCTTCGATGGTTTTAACATGAATTGATTCGAGTGAAGGTGGAGTTTCGGTGGTTTTGGCTTGAGGATCTTCGGAAACCTTCTCGGCGGTTTCGAGATTTTTCGGTTTTGGGTTTTTGAGATTTTCGATGAGACGTTTTTGACTATCGAGAGCTAGTTGGCCGATTTGATTGCGTTTTTCGTACTGATTATTTAGTTCGGTTTTTTCGGTTTCTACGTAAGACTTAGCGGCCTTGGCGTAATATTCACTGTAATATTTTTGATAATAATTTTGCCATGCACTGTGGTAATTTTGCCAATCCACTTTTTGATTCATATTGATTGGAGCTTGTTTGAGTGAACCAATTTCGCCGCCTGTAGGTTGAGTTTGATAATTGTATTGTGAGTTATTTTGCGCGTTATATTGTGTGTTGGGCTGTACGGCGTATGTTTGATGAGTGGCCGCATAATTCCCTGTGGTGCTGTCTAAATTGGTTGGAGTTTGGCTGCTAAAATTTTGACTAATTGAACTTTGATTTTGATATGGATTGTAACGATTGGTGCCGGTTTGAATTTGATAAGTGTGGCGGAAAGGATTGCCCGTGGCAGGAGATTTTTGGGTGGCAAAATTTTGATAAACTGGACGATCGGTGGACTGTGCTTGACTAGATGTAGTGGATGATGATTGATTATATGTGGCGCTAGTGGAAGTTTGTGAATTTGAAGTTTTCGTAGAGGGGTGCTTAAAAGAATTTTTGGCGTAAGTTTCTGTAGTTTGAGTGAGGCCTTTTAGTTTTTTCTGTGCCTTGGAAATTAAATTAAACAAAGAGTTTTTCGACTGTTTGATGGCAGATGAGTTGGCGGAAGTGGCTGGTGAAGTGCTTGCGAGTTTTTGATTATATTCAGTAGAAGAAATCACGCGCGTAGATGCGACGTTGGTCAGATTTTGGTTGGCAACAGAATTTTCACCTTGATGAAAGGCTTCCATGACTTTTTTTCGAGCGAGATCGGCGACGGTTTGACGTTGCTTGTCCTCTGTAGATTGCCCACCAGTTACAGAATTCATAAAAATATTATAACAGAGTTATTGGAAATACTCTATAAATATGATAGAATTTTTCTATGGGCGAATGGCGGAATTGGTAGACGCGCCAGACTCAAAATCTAGTTCCAGCAATGGAGTGTGGGTTCGATTCCCACTTCGCCCACCAAGTGTATTTAAAAAATACACTTTTTGTTTGCAATGTGTGTTTAATGTGATATAATCTATTCAAAGCAGCGGCTGGTAAGTAGTTGGTTTATCCCTGCGGCATAATGGTGAAGATCTTATGCAGGTCGCGGCAGCAAAAATCCCTTTTTGGGATTTTTTCTTTTAGTCATTTATTTCGAGAAAAATTAGTTCTTTATCTTTAATAAACTTATATAATTCACAGGATTTTTGAGTGTTTTTTGCTTTCTTTGTGGATATATTTACGACGTAATCGGCGACTTGGATTAGTCTACTGCTTCTAGAATTTCTCTCGCGAACCTAAATTTTTTTAGATTCTTTTCGCGGATTCTTTTACGAAGCTCGGCGTAAAGAATTGGATTAGAATCCATTTCAATTTTTATTATTGGAAAATGTTTTTCAATTATATTAACTATTAGTTCGGACATGCGGGTAAACGATGCTGTCTTTTTAAGATCATTTTTATGAATAACAATGGTGATAAAAATAAAATTTAAATTTGAGAGCAGTCTTAAAAATGCCAGTTGTGGCTTAGTTGAATTACTACTGCAGTGAAACTCGTAATTGTCTGGTAAACGTAGTGATTTACATAGTTTTTCAATTTCAGATATGCTTTGATTTTTTGATTTTTCGGAACTAAATAAAACAAGACTTACTGTTAAGCAATCTTTATTATGTGATGCTACGCCTGGTGCTCCAGATTCATCTAAATAGCCGAACATTATTGTCTTATTATAACACCTATATAGTGGCATTAAAGAGTAGTAAAATGGTTGATGGTCAGCTTATTTTGATAGAAATTAAATCCAATTAACTAGATGATTAAGTACTTCTTTTTGATAAATCGGCTGTTTATTGTGATCTTGATAACTATGGTCGGCGTTTTTTATTTCAATTATAACTACTTTGCTACCGGCAATTTTTTGTACTTCGGATGGCGTTGCAAAGCGGTCATTTTCACCTTGTATAATAAGTTTTAGGTTCTCTGAAATTGCGTTTTGCTTTATTTCGTCTGGGATATAGCCTAAGATAATGAGATCTATGGATTTGTCTGGGTATTTTGCAAAATAATAACTAGAGATAATCCCGCCGAGTGATTTGGCGACAATCGTGATATGGCTATATCCTTCTGCGTGAACAAAATCAATGACTTGTTTGAGTGTTGACACTTCTTCTAATAGGTCAGGGCCACTAGAGTTTTCTTCCCTACGCTCACAGTATGGAAAATTAAAACATAGCGCACTATTATTGGTCTTAGAGATTGTATCAAAAATGGCGGAGATAAAATCTGTTTCTACGCCAACTGGCCCACCGCCATGGATGATTAGGTAAATATTTTTACTTTTATTCTTTCTATAATATTTATAGGTAAGTCCTTCCATGGGGTATACTCCGTTATTTAGTGTTATTACATATCAAAATCCTAAAAGAATCAAGAGGTGAGGTGGTTTTTAATTATTATTCTTTTTGTGCTAAAATAAGAGATAGATATTTTAAATTGTATAAAATAACAGAAAGATTTTTAGGTGAATAAACAAATAAAAAATATCATTTCGGTGGTAATCCTGATGGCTGGCTGTTTGAGCCTTTTTTTGTTTAGTAAACAGATTAAAATTGATAATCAAAATGACTCTGTACGAAATTACGTGGGGCAATCAAAAGAAATTATTCAGAGTCAGCTGAACGAAAAGACGGAGGCGGTGAAAAAATTAACAGCGGAGTTCGAACAAAATCCGGTGCGTGAGACGGAAGAAAAAATTCATGCGCTGGAGGCAGAAATTCTAGATTTGGAAGAAGAAAAATATAAGGTTGAAAGTAATTTCTATAAGAAATTTCAATTTAAGCCAGATGCAAGAACTAATCTTGTACTGAGAAATATTTGTTTGACGCTTCTAGTGGTGGGGGCAATTTGGCTGATGATATTTATAAAGAAAATTTTTTTACAAAATAATAAGATCAAAAACGATAAAAAAATTAAGCATGAAAATATAGAGGTAAAAATACCGAAAACACCAAAATTAAAAATGGAAATTCCGGAAAGAAAAGATAAAAGTGATAAAAAATAAGCAGGATTTAGGTAGGATTCAAGGGCTTAGCCAGGAAGAAGTAAATGAGCGTGTTAAAAAAGGCCAGGTGAATACTGCGGTTCAGGCGCCGACGAAAACAGTTGGTGAAATCATTCGAAGTAATTCCCTGACCTACTTTAACTTTGTTTTTTTGTTTTTAGCAACATTGCTATTTTTGGTGCGTGCGTATAAAGATATGAGTTTTTTGCCGCTGATTTTTATCAACTCCTTGATCGGTATTTTGCAGGAATTACGCGCTAAGCAAATTTTGGATAAACTAAGCGTGCTGAATACGCCAAAAATTAAGGTAGTGCGAGAGGCTAAGGAGCAAGAAATTTGGACACATAAATTGGTGTTAGATGACATTATTATTTTGGAAGCGGGAGCACAAATTCCGGCAGATGCGGTGGTAGTTTCGGGTGAAATTCTGGTAAACGAGGCGCTGCTGACTGGTGAGTCGGATGAAATTAAAAAGACTACTGGAGACGAATTGATGTCTGGTAGTTTTGTGGTTTCGGGTAAATGTTACGCGAGATTAACTCGTGTAGGTGCGGAATCGTATATTTCGCAACTAACTCTAAAAGCAAAAGCGATTAAAAACATTGAACAGTCGGAAATTTTGAAATCGCTAAATAATTTCGTGAGACTAGCCGGAATTTTGATTATTCCGATTGGTCTGCTAATGTTTGGCCAACAATATCTTATTCATGCGACGCCGATAAAGATGAGCATTCAGGCGATGATTGCGGCGATAGTGGGGATGATTCCTGAGGGGTTGTTCTTGCTTTCTTCCGTGACATTGGTTTTGTCTGCGGTGCGTTTGGCACAGAAAAAAGTTTTGGTGCATGATATGCATTGTATCGAAACTTTGGCGCGCGTGGACGTTTTGTGTGTGGATAAAACTGGTACAATTACGAACGATAAAATGAGTGTGAGCGGCGTTTATGAAATGACCGGATCCGAGGTAAAAGATAATCTAGATTCAGATTTTTGGCGAACAATGATGGCAGAGGAAGCGGATAATGATACAATGAAGGCGCTGAAAAAGTTTGCCGAAGAGCGAGCCGCGAAGGGGGCGAAGTTTGAGAAGGATTCGGTGCAGCAAATTATTGGTTTTTCTTCGAAGCATAAATATAGTGGTGTGCAATTTAAAGATAAAACTTTTTTGATTGGTGCGCCGGAATTTGTTTTGAAAGAAGATTTGAAAAAATACGAAAAAACCATCCAAAAATTCACTAAGCAAGGGTATCGTGTCTTGATTTTTGGTGAAGTAACGAAGCAAAAAGATAATGAATTACTTGCTTCGGGCGAGCGAGAAATTTCACCGATTAAGCCGATTAATATTGTGCTTTTGATGAATGAAATTCGTGAATCAGCGAAGCGTACTTTTGATTATTTTGCAAAACAGGGCGTGGAAGTAAAAGTAATCTCTGGAGATAATGCTGAGACCGTTTCAATTGTGGCGGAAAAAGCGGGGATTAAAAATACGAGGAAATTTATTGATCTTTCGAGCTCGCCGGAGGGGTGTGATTTTGAAAAGATTGTCTTAGAAAACACGGTTTTTGGACGCGTAAAACCAGAAGAAAAACGTAAGATGGTGAAAATTTTACAGAAGGCGGGACATACCGTAGCGATGACCGGAGATGGGGTGAACGACATCTTAGCCTTAAAAGACGCGGATTGTTCGGTGGCAATGGCCTCAGGTTCACAGGCGGCCTCACAAGTGGCGCAATTGGTGCTACTAGATTCGGATTTTTCACGGATGCCGCAGATTGTAGATGAGGGGCGTCGAGTGGTGAATAATTTGGAACGTTCCGGTTCATTATTCTTAGTGAAAAATGTTTTTTCGTTTATCGTGGCACTACTCTCGATTGGTTTTGGCTTCATGTATCCGCTTTTGCCGACCCAGGTTTCATTAGTTACGATGTTTACGATCGGTGTGCCAAGTTTCTTCTTGGCGCAAATTCCGAATAAGGATTTAATTCGGGGGAATTTTATGATTAATATCTTGAAAAAAGCCATTCCAGCGGCGCTAACTAATGTGGTGATCGTATTGGCGTTAATTAATTTGAGACTTTGGCTGGGGCTCACGCGCGAACAGCTGGGGATGCTTTGTGTCTTAGGTTGGGAAGTGGTAGGGATTACCTATCTCGCGCGAATTTGTATGCCGTATGACAATATTTGGAAAAAGCTAATTGTGGGAGGATGTACTTTCGGCATGTTATTCTGTATGATTTTCTTGCAAAGTTTGTTTAGCGTGCATATCAATTTATCAATGATTGAATGGGGCATCTTCGGTGCGATTTTGATTATTACGGTGCCACTAATGATGACGATCGAGAATATGTCGCGTTGGCTTTATCGAAACGTGATGATTAAGATTCTAAAGAATAAAATTATTGATAAGTTACCAGAAATCGAATAGTTAATTATTAATCAAAGCCTGGAGGATTGGATATCTTATGGGTTGTGACTTTTGGGATATTAAATGAGAATAAAAAATATCAGCTACGAAGCTGATATTTTTTTACTTGAAGTTTTGAGGCTTTAGCTTTTTCCCAGCCGCCGCCATGGAGCTTTAGACTTTTACCAGCCGCCACCGCCGCCACCGCCGCCACCGCCACCGGAGCAACCACCGCCGCTGGAGTAGCCAGAGCCGCCACTACTGCTACTAGTGGAATAGGTTGAGGATGAGCTGGAAATACTGGAGGTAAAGCTGCTAAAATCGGCATACGATAGAGCATACCAGGTTGGAATGGTGTAATCGGTGCCGAGTTCTTCATAATATTTGTCGAGGTTTTGGATCCAAGTTTTTTCGAGACCAAAGAGTGCAGCATAAGGTAGAAGTTCTTCATAAAGATGAACAATTCCTTCTGGTGAGGTGTCGACATCTTTGACGTTTTGAAGGAAATTAATGCGTTCGCTTTCGGCAAGATTAATGTAATCTTTGAGGCCTTGCATATAAACTACAATGTCGAGTCCGGCGTTAGTAAAATCGCGATATTTTTTAGCAAAATGATTATAAACAGAAGCAGCAATGGAGGTGCCGATGAAGATAGCGGCAGCTAAAATGAAGAGTTCTGGCTTATAAATATAGAAAGAAGTGATATGGATGGTTTGGTCGGCGATGCGTAGAAGCCAGGAAAGGAGTTTCGGGAAGAATGGAAAGAACGAAGCGATGCCGAAGAGCATGCCGCCAAAAATGATAATAAAATGTACGCCAATGATACTGTCGAAAACGCCCATTATGCCAGCTTTTTTATTATCCTCGGTTAAACCTTTTTCGGCGATATCAAGTTTGATATTTGTATCATAACTCATAATAAGTTGGTTGACCGAGTAGGAGTCATTTTGTTTGAGCTTGAAGACTTCGTCGACTTCAGGCAGAGTAGAAGATTGAGCCAAGACACGAAGCATGGATTTTTCTTCGGAGCTGAGATTATCGGTATCCAGAACTTTGACCGACCAAGATTGCTTCTTATTGAAACCGAGAAAATTTTTTTCAATTGGATTTTTAATGATGTCAATTTTCTTATGGACGGCTAGGCTAAGCACGGTGGCAGTCTTTTGATTAAGCGGAGTAAAGCTAAAGAAACCAGCTTGACCAACGGTAAGATCTTTTCGAGGTTGGTACTCCGGAACGCGGATTAAGCTCTTGTAGTGTTGATGTTTTTCGCGAACATGTTTTTGATAGTTACGAATGATGCTGAAAATTGTAAAGAAAGAGAAAATTCCGATAATAACACAGACTGCTACGGCAATGTAATTATATTTTGGTGGACGAATTTTGAAAGTGTCGGCCTTGATTGCAATAACAAAAGTTGCGCCTTCACCGGCTTTGAGGTTGTTGGCGGAAAAAGTAATGGAATTTTTAGTTCTTTCGATCTGACATTTATCAGTATCGTTGGAACGATAGGCGCCGGAATAACAGATTGGGTTGCCAAAAATGGTGCTAGCAATTTCATCGGAAAAATGAAGAGTGCCAGAAACTTGCTCAAAAGGTTGCTTCCAGTCGACACCATTAATATTCCAGTAGAGCTCTTGATAAGCGCCAGAAATTGAGGAATTTGCAACATCTTTGAAGGCGGCGACTACATTGTCGAAGCTATATTTAATCACGTAAGTTTGTTCGCCAGAGACATAGGCGTCAGCATCACCGATTTTGAGTTTAATGTTGGAATCGGAAACGCTGGATTCAAATTTTTCTGATTGGCCATTGCGAGTAACCGTGGCTTTAAAAGCGTAAGGGTCGTCAATAATTTGATTTCTGCCGGCTTGATTGAAAATCGGAATGACGCGCATGATGCCATGATTGGTATTTTCGTGAGTGAAATTGGCCACTAAAGTTTCGGTCACGTCAAGCTTGGAATAACCTTCGGTGTCTTTGGTTAGCTCATAGTCGGCATGAAAACTTTTGAAAGTAAAATCATTAACGGCGGAATTTTCGCTGCTTGAGCTACTGCGCTTTTTACGCGCAAAAGTCGGTTCGGCAGGAACTAAAATGATAGTAAAAATTGATAGCAATAAAATAAACCTTAAAAAGAATTTCCTCATGGTTTAATTTTACCATAAAGCTAGAGGACTTCGCGCAGAGAACGTTTGATTACTAGAGGACTTCGCGCAGAGAACATTTGATTGCTAGAGAACTTCGCGCAGTGAACGTTTGATTACATTAATGGAAGATTGCATGCGGATGGCTTCCATTTCGGTAAGTTCGGTATCGAGACGGCGCACGATTCCCTTGCGGCCGACGATGGTAGGAAAACCGAAGAAGCAATCGGAAAAATTATCGTAAGTAGAAACTGGCAAGACACGATTTTCGTCATTAAAAATACAGTTGACTATACGGGTAACACAGGCACCGATGCCATAATAAGTTGCGCCCTTTTTGTTGATAATTTCATAGGCCTGATTTTTGGTGTCAGTTTCGATATTTTTGAGCTCAGAAGCGGAAATTAAATCAGTGATTGGTTGGCCACCAATATTGGCATTCGACCAGAGAGCAAATTCGCTATCGCCATGTTCGCCCACTTGATAAGCGTGGACGGATTTTGGTGAAATGCCGAGACGATTAGCCACGTTATATTTTAGGCGGGCAGAATCGAGAACGGTGCCGGAGCCGATGACTTTGTGACTTGGAAAACCGGAATATTCCATGACGAGGTAGGATAAAACATCGACTGGATTGGTGACCATGAGAAAAATACCTTGAAAGTCGTTTTTTACGAGATTTTCGACAATTTCTTTGACGATTTTGGCGTTACGGGCGAGGAGTTCAGTGCGGGTTTCACCACCTTTTTTCTGAGCGGCACCAGCGGTGATAATTACGAGATCGGTGTCTTTGCTATCTTTTTCGTAGGACCCAGCATGGATTTTCATGAAATTTGGTGAAACCGCCAAGGTATCACGAAGGTCCATGGCTTCGCCTTCGGCGTCGGCCTGGTCTTGGTCGATAAGAACCAGTTCATTGATGGCGTTATGGGAAGAAACTAAAGAAAAGCCAATACTGGCACCAACGTTACCTGTTCCAATAATCATTACTTTGTTCGACATAGTTTTTTCCACCCTGAAATTAAAATATTATAGAAATGCTTATGCTTATTTTAACATATTTTTGCGATTAGATTCGACGAGTACCCAGTTAATATTAGTGATGATGAGGTTTAGATTTGACGAACGTTCCAGTTAATGACAGTAATGACGAGGTTTAAATTTGACGAACATCCCAGTTGATACTGGCTGTGACGGTGTCGAGGAGGTCTTGCGGATTCCAGGTAGCAAGTGCGGCGATTTTGGCTGGCAGCATGCCGGTCCAGAGAGAAAGTGGTGTGAAATTGGTGTGATCGAGGCGAATAGTGTAGACATCGCCAGCTTTGGCCATAATAATCTGGTCACTATGTAGAGTAATGAGAGTAAGCGGGTAGCTAATGGTGAACTTATGTAAAGTTTCAATTACAGAAGTGAGTGGCATGGAAAGTAGGAGCATTTTAGGAAAATAAACGGTTTGAAAAAGTTTTTGGAGTTGCGGCATCGTGGCAAGTAGAATCAGGTTTTCGTGCTGGAGATTTTCTTCAGCGCTGTTTGTAATAATTTCAATGGCATCACGGCAGGCTACTACCACTTGATTTTCGTGCAGTGATTTTAGGGCTTCGTTAATGGCGATGGAAGTAGTGGAGTTTTTGGAAAAATTACCGGATAGAAAAATCGTATCAGCAGAAAGAAAACTTTCGGTGAGTTTTTCGTGACGATCGAATGATCCGGAAGGGGTGGATTTGAGAAAATCGATGTAATTAATTACGGGAAGTTTGTTTTGAAGAGTGTCTGGCAAAAATAATTTGAGGGTTTTAAGCGGTAATTTTTCGAGAAACTCAGTAGTGCGAATTTCGCTTAAAAAGTTTTCACTATTGCCACCAAAAACTGAAAGACGACCAGATTTTTGAGTGGGAATATTCCATAAAATATTGTGGTCTTCGTTGCCGATAAGTTTATGCCAGTAAGTGAAATTATTAGGATTCATATTATTGGAATTCAAAATATTAAAAATTTAGGGTGATAGAAATTGGGCAGTGGTCAGATCCGAGAATGGATTCGTAAATTTCAGCAGCTTCGAGATTTTTTTCGAGTGATTTTGAAATGAAGAAATAATCAATACGCCAACCTATATTATTTTCGCGCGCCTTCCCCCAGTGTGACCACCAAGTATAGCGAGCAGTGTCAGGATTAAGTGAACGAAAAGTATCAATGAAATCTTGTTTTAGAATTTCGGAAATCCCTTGACGCTCTTCGATGGTGAAACCAGCATTTTTGGTATTTTGTTTCGGACGTGCGAGATCAATTTCCTGGTGTGCGGCATTAAAATCGCCACAGACTACCACTGGTTTGGTTTTTTCCAGATGTTTCAAATAAGCCAGAAAGAGCGGATCCCAAAGTTCATGACGTAGCTTGAGGCGCGATAAATCAGTTTTGGAATTTGGAGTATAAACATTAACTAGATAGAAATTTTCGGTTTCAAGCGTGAGGACGCGACCTTCAGAAAAAGGCGAGCCAGAGCCGTCATTTTCGAGAAGCTCTGATTTTACTTGATCGAAATCGGGGCTTTTAAAATATTCGGAAAGATTAGTTTCGGTAGATAGAATTGGTAAATTAGTTTTTGCGATCGTCATGGTGCCAGAATAGCCTGGTCGGGTGGCGGAATTCCAATGCAATTGATAATTTTCTAGTGGAGTGTTTAAAATTTCTTTTTCAACTTGTTCGGGCTTAGCTTTAACTTCTTGGAAACAACAAAAATCTGGATCTTCGGTGCTAAGAAAATTTTGGATGGCCTGTTTTTTGAGGACGGCCCGCAGGCCATTCACGTTCCAGGAAAAAAGACGAATTTTAGACATGTAGGCGCTTCCTTGCTTCGCGATCGAGGTCGCGATTTTTAATCGAAACGCGCTTGTCATAACGTTTTTTACCAGTAGCGAGGGAGACTTCGATTTTAATATAACGGCCGCCGCCGAACAATTTAGTTGGTACGATAGTATTGCCGAGTTGTTTGGATTTTTCGAGTGAGTGAAGTTGTTTTTTGGTGATGAGCAGACGGATATTACGGGCGGTTTCGGCACCAAGTGTGAGGTTGTTTAGCCAGAGTTCGCCATCCTTAATGGTGACAAATGAGCCTTTGAGCTGGACGTGGTGATCACGAATTAGGCGGACTTCCGGTCCGGTCAGGCTCATACCGCAGATAATTTTATCACCGAGATGATAATCAAAACTCGCACGTCGGTTGACGGCGACAGAAGAGGTTTGCTTTGGTTTTGATTTTTTACCCATAGCTTAATTATAACAGATACTAAAAGTGTTATATAATAGAGATTATGAAAATTGCAATTGCTTCTGATATTTATTATCCGATGACAAATGGGGTGGCGGTATTTGCGCATAATTTAGCAAATGGCTTAGCTCAGGCGGGTCATGAAGTTTTGGTAATCGCACCAAGTTTTACCGGAGAATATTACGAAGAAATCGACGAAAAAACTGGGGTGAAGACTGCTCATTTATCTTCAATTCGTTTCCCTTTTTATCCTGATCAAATTAACCCAGTGCCAGAGAATCCGGAATTTTTAGGTATGCCTTTACCACGTTTGACTTATAAGAATGGTATTTGGTGGACGGTAAATCCTTGGGTGGAGGTGAAAAAAGTGCTGGATGAATTTCAGCCAGATGTTATTCATTTGCAGACGGCGGAATTTATTGCGCTTGCGGTGATGAGTTATGTGAAAAAGCGAAACGTCCCTTTGGTTTCGACCGGGCATGCTTATCCGGATAATATTACTGATCAATTGTTTTTCTTGCAGCCTAAACCTTTGAAAAAATTATCAAATGCGATTTTGAAGGCGCACATGATGAGTTTTTTGAAAAATTCTGAATATGCGACGATGCCAACCGAGATTGCGATCGGCGACTTAATACCAAAAAATCGTAAGTATTTCAAAGTCCCAGTAGAAGCGCTTTCAAATGGGGTGGATTTGTCACAGTTTAAGCCGGCAAAAGCTAGTTCGGAGATTTTGAAAAAATATCACCTTGATGATGGTAAAGATAAGATTATGTACATCGGACGGGTGGATCCGGAAAAAAGTATTGATGTGGTGGTTAAGGCTTTTGCTTTGCTTTTGGCGGATGGAATTTCGAATACCGAACTGGTGATTGTGGGCGACGGTATCGATATGGCGAGATTAAAGGAACTTACTGAGGATCTAGGTATTAGTAAGGAAGTAAAATTCCTCGGTAAAATTATGATGCCGGAACTCGCAAAGGTTTATCGCATGGGTACGATATTTGCTACGGGCTCTGAGACTGAGACTCAAGGAATTGTTTTGATTGAGGCGGCGGCAACTGGTTTGCCTCTTGTGGCGGTAAATGCTGGAGCGGTGGGGGAAATTTGCGTGGGTGGTTTTAATGGTGAACTTGTGGAAGCTGGCAATATCGAAGCATTCAAAGAAGCTATGAAAAAGATTCTTTTGGACAAGAAACTTCAAAAAGAATATAGTAAAAATTCTTTGGAGATTTCAAAGAAACATGATTTGAGACATACCTTGAAGCGCTTTGAAGAAATTTATGAAGAAGCGATTCGCTTAAAGCACGCTGAAATGGAAGCGGAAGCGGAATGAAAATAAGCTAAAGCGAAATGAAGTTAGATTGAACTGGAATAAAAAAATAAGCGGAAGCAGAAAAGGAATAAGCGGAAGCAGAATAGAGAATAAGCGGAAGCGAAATGATAAGATTTGAGTTAGATTGGAGAAAGTAATGCAGAAAAAATGGTCATGGCGGGATTTACCGAAACACTTTACGATTCTAGCCCCAATGGAGGGGGTGACGGACGTGGTTTTTCGTCAGGTAATTAACCGAGCGGGGCGACCAGATGTATTTTTTACGGAATTTACTAATGTTTCTTCTTTTGCGTCGGAAAAAGGTCGGGACAACGCACTTGAGCGTCTCGATGTAGTAGAGACGGATTCACCAATTATTGCGCAAATTTGGGGAAAAAATCCAGAGCAATTTGGTTTACTGGCTAGCAAATTGGAGGAGCTAGGTTTTGATGGGTTGGATATTAATATGGGATGTCCGGATCGTCATGTCAATAAAGCGGGTGGTGGTGCGGCGATGATTCGTACGCCAGAATTGGCGCTTGAATGTATCCGCTCAGCGAAAGCAAACACGAATTTGCCAGTATCGGTGAAGACACGCCTAGGTTTTACGTATGTAGACGAATTTCGTGAATGGTTACCGAAAATTTTAGCGGAGGATGTGGCAAATTTGACGATTCATTTACGTACACGCAAGGAGATGTCGAAAGTGCCAGCACACTATGAGTTAATTCCAGAGATTTTAGCTATTCGTAATGAGGTCGCACCACAAACCTTGATTACGATTAATGGTGATATTGCGGATATGGCGGACGTAGCTAAATTAAGTGAAGCTTATCCAGGGGTGGATGGCTTTATGATTGGTCGCGGGGTATTCTTTAACCCATATTGTTTTACTAAGCGTAAGCCAGTGGGGCTGGGGGGAGAAGTTGAAATTCCAGAAATTATGGAGCTATTTCGCTTTCATCTGGATGTTTTTGATGCAAGATGTCGAGAATTAGAAGCACGCGGCTCGAGGTATCCGTTCGAACCCCTGAAGCGCATGTTTAAAGTTTATGTGAATTCTTTTGATGGGGCATCTGATTTAAGAGTGAAACTAATGGATTGCAAAAATACGACGGAAATTCGTGCGGTATTAGACGAGTTTTGTGTAAATTTATAACAAAAAAGAGGGCATAATTCCCTCTCTCTAGATTAGTTAGCCGCAATGTGCCAAGTCAAATCTGTAGCATTAAACATCAGACGACATTGCTCCTTTCCGACTAAGACGTCGAAGACGTGAATCGCGGTATTACCGACGAAACGGATGTGAGTGCGGAGTAATTCCGTCACTTCAGACTCATCATAGCCATGGCGCTTAAAAGTCAGCGGTTGGCACGGAGTCATTTGATAGCCAAAAAGGGCCATCACTTCGACACGTTCTAGATTGTTAAGATTAGTTTGGTTTTGCATAAGTAACTCCTAAATTTAAATATAAGAGTCATTTATGTGAGCCCGATTTATTGGCTCCTGGCTAAAAGTATAAATGACGATACTTAAAGCTAAAACATTTTCTCATTGCCAGTGACCGAAGTGTAGCAAGATACTTTAATTTTAGCACAAAAAGTATGTTTGGAGGTGAAAGATAGGATTTTCCTGTGGATGATATTTTTGCTAAAAAACTTAGGCATAAAAATGGGAGGGGCGGAGGCATAAAAATGAGAGATGTAGACATAAAAATGGAAGATGTGAGGCATAAAAAATGGGAGGCGGAAGCCTCCCGAAAAGCGTGAAAATTGCGGGTCGATAGTTGCTGCTGATATTTTTGGAGAAGAATACTAGCGAGTAGTAGTAAGCATTCTGGAGAGCTAGCATCTAGATATCAGCAAAATTGTTTGAAGTTACGAGTTACAGTTGGTGACAACGATTAGTCATTGTAGATTCCTAAGGTCCTAGCTGAATCTAACATCACCTCCTTTTCAGAATCCCAGGCTTTCTGGAAATAATCCGGATTGTTCTTGTAATCTTGAACAAATCTGCGCACATCTCCAGGATTGCTGGAATCGTAGCTGTTGCCAAAAACATCGTTCGTTATAATAACGCTCATATGGATACCCCCTTCCATAACCAAACAATTTTCACGTACGTCAATCTAAATCCTAGTTAGATTAGACGGTTTAATTCTACCATAAAAATATAAATATGTCAATGTTAAAAAATTGACAGGGTTAGAAAAAAGTTGTAGAATATAAGAACTGATTAATATTAATTAGTGTGACTTTTGATAGTAGTTCTTTAAAAGGAGGGTCCTATATGGGAAAAGATTGGAAAGAGAAAAAACAGATACTAAATGCTGGAATTCACACGCTGATAGCAGCAAGGTTTTTATCATGTGTAGTGATAGCGGGATTACTGCTAGAAGCGTTGCCGTTTTGGGTGGTAATTTTATTGGTTGGTGTTATGTGGAGTATAAATTTCATCGTCGGCGGATCGATAATTTACGAGTACGATCTTTTGATTTTTCCTGGCCATAATACGTTGGGTGCGATAATAGTAGTTGCTTCCGATATAATATTCAACGTGTTTGTCTGGGTGGCGCTAATTTTAATGGTGGACTTTTGGATGCTATTATTTGTGATTATTGGTGCAGTATTAGTTACAGTCCAAGATAGCGCCAGGAGTATTGTAGCGGTTCAAAAGTATTGTCCTAGATTACTCAGTTTTGCGAAAAAAATAGCTAGTACAAGATTTGTTATAGCTAATGCAAGATTCATTATTCTGGTGGCAGTGCCAATTATTATGGTGTTTGGGTCTAACTTTAACAATGCATTAGCGATAATTTTAACAATATTTTTGGCGGCCTTGCTTTGTTATTTTCAATCTATGGTCTTGTCTTTTATCATAGAGGAAACTCTTAAATAGTACTCCTAGTGGAGTACTATTTTTCTTTTTAAGGAGGTTTTATTTTGAAATGCTTATGTTAAAATAAAAATAAAATCCGGAGAGAAAATGATGAGCAGAAAACATGTCAAAAATCGGGTATATCAAAGAACCGAACGAAAAATTTTTAATGCTTTGGCAAGTATATCAAGAGATAAAAGTTTAGCTGAAATTCAAATACGCGAGCTTGCGAGAGTGGCCAAGATTGCCGAGTCGACATTTTATGATCATTATCGTAATTTGGCAGATTTAATGAATAAAAATCGCGCCATCTTCTTGAAGCATTTGGAAGATGAATTAAAAACAAATTTTCAATTAGAGATGAGTATGGAACAATTTTATGAAAAATTGTTCATTTTTTTATACAAAGAAAATCGTTTGGAATTGATGCAAATGGATTTTCATAAAATGATGAATTTGGCACTGTTTCGAGTGGAATTTAAGATGTTAATTTATCGCTTTTGGAATCGCTACGATCCGGAGTTGATGGAGGCAATCTACGATCATTTTCTGGCGGATTTAGTGGCGGAATTATATCGTTGGCGTCGCGAAAAATATCACAAAAATTTTATCGTGAAGCATGCGCGAAATTTGGTGTATTTGACGAAAAATGCCCCAAGATTTTATGTGAATTTGGCTTAGAAATAAAATGTCCAACTATAGAAAATGTAGGAATAAAAAAGTGTCTTAGTGGTAAGATTCAGGATTTATGAATTGGCGCTATTCGATACTTGTAATTTCACCATCTTTGAGATGTAGAAGACGTTGATTTTTAGAGCCTCGAAATTTTAAGGTAAGGTCACGCTGGGCAAGAATGAATGGCCCATCAATCAAAGCATCGAGGGTTTTGAAAAATTTCCATTGGTTATTCTGTTTTGCTTTGATTTCTTCATAAGTATAGCCAGAAAATGACCAAACATTCCAACCGAGCTCTTCTTTGACGAATTTGGAAATTTCGATACAGGCTTCGGCTTGAAGCGACGGTTCTCCACCACAGAAAGTAAGGCCGGTTTGCCCCTTGAGGGAGCGGAGTTCTTGCTTAATATCTTCAATATTAACAAGAACCCCACCCTCTTCGTCCCAGGTTTCTTGATTTTGGCAGCCTTCACAGTGGATAAAACAACCTTGAGTCCAAATCACGGCGCGTAACCCGTAACCATTGACGATACTATCGTGTTCAATCGGTCCGGAAAGACGGATGTGATGCTTATCAGAACCAGGGACGCGGGACGACATTTAAGCTTTTCCTAGAGATGATTTAGCGGTGTGCTTGGCGTGTTCACGGGCGGCCTTTTCGGCTTTTGTATAAGTGCCAGAAACATTGTGTTTGACACGGTCATGTTCTTCAGCGCGTTTCGCATCATTCCAACGATCAAGTGAGCCAACAAGGTAGCCGGTAATGCGACGAAGGCGCTCAAAAGGAATCTCTCCTTCAATGCGACCACATGATGGGCAACGTTCGCCTGGGATAATTCCAGAAAAACCACAGACTGGGTCACGATCGACTGGGTGATTGACGGAGCCGTAGCCAATACCGGAATCGTGCATCTTGCGAATAACAGCCTCGAAAGCCTCGATATTCTGTGATGGATCACCATCAAGTTCAACATAGGAAATATGGCCGGCTGGACAGAGTGCGTGATATGGTGCTTCAATTTCAATTTTTTCAAAAGCAGAGATTGGGAAATAAACTGGGACATGGAAGGAGTTGGTGTAATAATCGCGATCATTTACGCCCTCAATGAGGCCAAATTCCTTGCGATCCATTTTGGTGAAGCGTCCAGCGAGACCTTCGGCAGGGGTGCCAAAGAGAGTGAAGTTGAGGTGATATTTTTGGCTATATTCATCACATCGCTTGGTCATATGTTCGATAATCTCGAGACCTTTCTTTCTGGCTTCTTCGTCTTCGCCGTGATGTTTGCCGAGCATAGCTTTGAGAGTTTCGGCGACGCCAATAAAGCCAATAGAAAGTGATCCATGCTTAATTACGTCGCGCAGAGTATCGTCTGGGCCGAGCTTTTCGCTACCAAACCAGTTCCCTTCTCCCATGAGGAATGGGAAGTTGCGGACGTGTTGATTGGCTTGGAACTCAAAGCGCTCGAGTAGCTGGTCGGCAACTAAATCCATTAATTCATCGAGTTCTTTATAGAAGCCTTTCCAGTCTGCTGTTTTACGCTCTTTGAGTGCGATGCCATGTTTAATGCCAAGGCGGACTAGGTTAATAGTGGTAAAAGATAGATTGCCACGGCTAGTTGCGATACCGTCAGATTCTGGGAAGATAGAAGAGAAAACGCGAGTACGGCAACCCATGGTAGCGATCTCGGTATTATAGTCACCTTTCTTGTAGTACTTGATATTGAATGGTGCGTCGATAAAGGTGAAATTCGGGAAGAGACGCTTAGAGGAGACTTCCATGCTGCGTTTGAAGAGGTCGTAGTTTGGATCTTCTGGATTGTAATTAACACCCTCTTTGACTTTAAAAACGGAGATTGGAAAGATTGGTGTCTCGCCACGACCAAGACCGCGTTCAGTAGCTTCGAGAAGCATCTTGGAAACGAGACGACCTGATTCTGTGGTGTCGGTACCGAAATTAATAGAGGTGAATGGAACTTGGGCGCCAGCACGGGAATGCATGGTGTTAAGGTTGTGGATGAAGCCCTCCATGGCTTGGAAGGTTTGGTTTTCGGTATCCTTCTTCGCTTCATCAATGACAATAGCTGGAATCTTGAGAGATTTTAGAGTTTCTTCGTCGCCGTATTTAATGTCTTCTGGAATGGTTGCATCAATTTTTTTACCAGAGAATTCGTTATATTTTTTAAGATTAGCGCGGAGGGTTTTCTTGAAGGTCTTATCGACGCCTGGTGCCATGGCATAGTCGAAGTTTGGAATGGCTTGGCCGCCATGCTGTTCATTCTGATTAGCCTGAAGGATGATGGCAGCAAGTGCAGTATAGGAGCCAATGGAGTTCGGCGTGCGGAGATGACCATGTCCGGTATTAAAACCGCCATTAGCGAAGAGCTTTAATGGATCGGTTTGGCAGCAAGTGAGGGTGCCAGTAGCATAGAAATCTAGGTCATGAATATGGATGTCACCACGGTCATGAGCGGCACCAAAACGTGGCTCCATGAGGACGGATTTGGCAAAGAATTTAGCACCTTCGGCACCAAATTGAAGCATTTTGCCCATGGCGGAGTTGCCATCAACATTAGCGTTGCTGCGTTTAATGTCTGAATTTTGCTTGGCGTCAAGTACGGCAATAGTACGGTAGGCATCCATGAGGCTGGTTTGGGCCATGCGGCGCATGGTGCGTTCATTGCGGTAGGAGATATAGGCCTTGGCGGTTTGTTTGTAGCTAGATTCCATTAAAACTTTTTCAACGATATCCTGGATCTGTTCGACGGATGGAGTTTTCTTCTGATTTAATTTTTCAAATTCTGAAACCACTTTTTCAGCTAAGCGTTTGGCGCGTTCTTCTTTGAATTCTCCAGTAGCAGCTCCAGCTTTTTTAATGGCGTTGGTGATTTTTTCGATATCAAATGGGACCACTTTCCCATCTCTTTTGACGACTTTTTTGAGCATAAAAAATAAATCTCCTTATTCTAACAATCTTCTCTTTTAGTTATGTTTGTTTGCTTTTTACGCTATATATGTTTTGGCAATTACGCTATATATAGTGTCTATGCTTATTCTATAACGCTATATGTAGTGTGTCAACATAAAATTCATTGTATTATTTAGACATTTTATGTTATAGATGTATAATATTCAGAGATGAGAAAAAAGTTGAATAATAATAAAGTTATTATGCCAGAAAAGTGCTGGGTGGGTGATTCACAAAAAATCTGTTATAAGACCCGTGAAGAAGCCGAAGTGGCCGCTATGGTGGCGGCGCGTGATTACCACGCGCCGGCGCTTTCAGTGTATCGTTGTGAATATGGCGATCACTATCACTTGTCTTCTCGATAATTCTTGACTATAGTTTACGGTGTTGTATTTTTATGAACACTTCTATTTAGAATACAGTTTTCTCTTAAGATATCTAGGCATGCCAGAATCAGGTACGGCTGGAGTAAGTCTTTTAGTATCCTTATTTTGAGTAGTTGTTGGGTCTGACTGTGTCTGATGATTAGATTTTTCTTTTGATTCTATGCTCGGATGAGACGAATGATTATCTTGGTGATTTTCTGTGCTAGTGGTATCGGAGTTATTGCTATGGTTTTCATTATTTTTCTCGGATTTAGAATGGTTATCTGGTTTAGGTTTATTATCGGGTTTTTGTTTATCATGCTTTCCATCCTCTGGCTCCTTTTTATCTTCGGATTCCTTTTTGTCTTCAGATTTCTTATTAAAAATGCCACGGATTTTGTCTGCAAGATTTTCAACTTGTTTTGAAAAGGCATTATGTTTTAGAATATCTAATTCTCGAAGTAGGTCGCCAAAATGATTATCTTTAGGTTCTTCTGGTGGCTGCGGTGGCTCGGAAGGGTCGGGATTGGTAGAGTTGCCTGGATTGTTAGGATTGTTCGGATTGTTTGAATCGTTGGTCTTATTGGAGTCATCTGGATTGCTTGGGTTGTCTGAATCTTCAGAATCGTCGGTCTTGTCTGGTTCGCTATCCTTGATTGGAATATTCTGCTCTTCAGTTTTGTAGATTCTAGCATCATCGCCAATATAATGAATTAAAATATGATGAGATTTGGTAGGATCGAGTTGATTAAAATCTAGATTTTCGGCGTTTGTAATACCTTGAATTACATCGTCAACGACTAAAAGTTTTTGTTTAGATTCGTGATGATAATTTGGGTCAAGAATTTTAGTCGGTAGTGGGGTGATTTCGGTTTGCCACTTACGTCCACGAAATTCTAGTTCTACGGTTTTTGGCCTTAAATCTTCGAATTCAACAAATTTAGTTGCATAATGTTCTGGATCTTGTTGCAGACGAAGTGGTCGATCCGTGTAGGTATTGGTGAGACTGAAATTGTATCCGTCGAAAGTTACTGTATAGGTTGGGATATCGCAATTTTGAGCAGGGGTTTTTGGTGTAGCCTCAAGAAGTTCTAATTTTTCATTAATAAATTTTTCACTTGCAGCATTACTAAAATAATGGCCATGCATATCAAGGGCAAAATCATAAACTGAACGGGTGTATTCTGGTTTGCCACCATCACCATTGATAATAAACGGTGTGAGATGTTTAGCTTCGAGGAAATATTTAAGTTTTTGTATGAATTCTCCCCTACAGTAATCAAAATAAATTTCGGCTGGAGTAGAGAGAATGAAACCCTTAGTGGTGTCGTGTTGAAGTTTCTGTTCAGACGAAATTTGATAAATTGCTTGGTAAAGGTCAACGATTGAGGCGTTTTTTACAGAAGTATTGGAGTTGTCGTAATGTTGTTTAAGAAGCTTCTCAAGTTCGATAAAATTATCCGTGTTGGTATTAAAATCAGTAATTTTCTGATACTTGGCAAAGCCATAATGGTCGATAGCAAAATCTACTTTATAGATATGAAAAAGTGCATGCTTATGTTTTCTGGCTTCAATATTGCTAATTAGTTTTTTGTATTGCAAAGACAAAGCAGCTGGATTGGCTTTATTAAAATTAATCGCTACAATATATTCATGATCAATGCTATTGACTTTAGGATGAGCCAAACGATCCTGGAGTTGTTTTATAAAGTATGATGAATATCCTACATTTAACATTCCAGGTTTTGCGGGTTTTTTGGAGCCATTTAGAATTTGGCCAACTATATGTGCAGATTCCATATAAGCATTGCGAGAAGCATAGGCAAGATGACCTGACATTAGATTTTGATGCATGGCCTGGAACTTACCAAGATTGATTTCGGAAAGACCAAAGGGATCAAAAAAGCTACCGCACATGAAATCACCAGCATTGCACCAAGTGCCAATTTTGCCGGCAAAATTTGGATTTGGCTGGTAAGGCTTAAGGGCGCCAAGAATGCCATGTTCTACGTTACAATCGGGGACATTAATACGATAATCAGAGTACACAGCATGGTAGCAAGGCTTATCAAGCCCTTCACCATCTGGGAGGTGAAGTTTAGGGTCGCCAAAGGTTGAGAGGTAGATAATTTTTTCAGGATCAAGAGTGCGAATGGCGTGACTCATGACAATAGCGCCTTGAGAATAACCACCCAAAATAAATTTAGTGTTCGGACAACGTTTAATAGTGTCGTGATATAAGGTACGCATCTCTTTAATGCCAGTGGTGACACTATTATTGAAATAATCGTTTTTGCCAGCATTAAAATAGGTATCAGTGATGGCTTTTAAATTTTCAACACTTACCGCAGGATATTGATAACCGTAACGGTTTGATTCTCCAAGATCATAAAAATCGTAGGATTTATATGCTGACTGTAGTACGCCACTAAGATGAGTCTTAAATTTTTGATAGTTAATATCGGTTTTGGCTTTCTCCCCTGAGCCTCGAGCGAAGACGGCTTGAATATCTTTGCATTCAACAGCTTTCGAATTGACAGAGGCTAGTGGCGTCAAGCTAGCAATAGATACGGCTAGGGCACTGGAAAAGTAAAGAAAACGCGGAGTTTTCTGTGGTATCTTCGGTTTGGATTTAGGTTTCTTACAAACAACAAAATGAGAATGTCTGGATGGGGACATAATTTCCTTTCTATTTTGTATTTTCGGTAAAAGTTCTAATTCGATTATTAGTCTAAATCAAAAATAAAACAAGCAAAAATGATTCAAAAATGTGAAAAAAAGAATATTTTCCCCTGTTAATTTAAGAAAAAATTAATTAAGCATAAGCAAGTTATGCGGTGGATGATGTGCAATGGGCGGTCAACGCTGTACGAAAAATAGAGCTAAAATATTCGATAGGATAAAATATGAGTTTAAGATTGGAGCTTTGGTAAAACTAGCTCCGCAATTTTTTTTGGTGTCTCGTAGTTGATGAGATGTCCAGCTTCAGGAATGAAATTCACTTCGGCATGAAAATTTTTGGCAATTTCCCTTACTTTGCGAGACTGGTTCATGCGGTCTTTACTGCCAGCAATAAAATAGGCTTGTTTTTTAAAATTAAAATCGGAGATCGAGTGGGACATGGAGAAAAAAGCGGCACGTATTTCGTCTTTAACTGAAGTAATTTTACGTGAACACTCATAGGTGATATCAAGAATCTGGCGTTTTTTAGGACGATGGGCGCTTGTGATGAGAAATTCCGTACAGACGTAGTCGACAAATTTATTAGGCACGAGTGCTATTAATGGGATGAGCGGCAAGATGAATTTTGGTGGGTGCGTAGCAATGGGGCTAAGGAAGAAAATCTTATTATGAATGAGGTGGCTGTATTTTTCGGCAGTGGCGGCGGCGAGGATAGACCCCATAGAGTGGCCAATCAGAATTGGGCGATCGAGGTGCTTATCGAGGATATAATTGGCAATAAAATCGGCATAACCATCTTTGGTAAAGTTGGTAAAAATTGGTAAAGTCTCGGCTTGTGTGTTGAAGGCTGGTGGAATGTCGGGACTAAAAACCTGGTAACCTTCAGCCTCAAGAAGTTTTTGAAATTCAGACAAGCCTAAATGATTGCCACGAAAACCATGGACGAGTAGAATGGGTGGTTTTTGGTCGGATTTTTTCATTAATTAAATAGCTTTAATTTTATCGAGCGCGTTCAAGATTCCTTCACGGTCAAAACCAAGAACTTGAATCGGATTTTTGTCGGATTCATCAGTAATAATGGTAACTGGAACCGCAGAAATGCCTGGAAAATTACTAGCATCAAGTTCAACGTATTCAAGATTTTTTTGCTTTAACCAATCGGTAAGAGCGTGGCAGTAGCCACAAGTAGGACTCGTAATGACTTTAATCATAACATCCTTTCGTAGTTAATTATTATATTATTCTAAAACATTTTAGGAAAAATCACAAGATTTAAGCTGAGTGGGTTAGAGTAGTATAATTAAATTGTTCTAATCCTCAATTCTATAACAAGTTTACCCCTGATGAGGTAGGTAAAAGAATCGAATCCCGTGCGAAGTACTCGCTCCAGTCGGCTCAATCGTTTGCTGTAGAAAATGAGTATTAGACCACCCATAGCGGGTATTTTACTTGGTTTATGGGATATAAATAACTCGGAGATTATTTATGATTAACAGCACAGAAAGAGTTGGCTCAACTGGCGAAAATCCACAAGCAAGCGTAGAAAAACATCCACTAAAAGATGTGCTACCTTTCGGTCTAGAGGCTGCTACTAGACGAATTGAAGAAGCTAAGGATAGTCTTCTCAATAAAACTGAAGAAAACAACAAAAATATTGATGATGTTTGGGGAAGTCCAGGCAATGAATATGACGAATATGGCGAACCAGACTCCGCGAGTAGTTTAGAAAAATCAGAGGTACGAATACCGAAATACGAAAAAATTCTTTCGAATCCAGACCTATTAAAAACGACAAGTCGAAATTATTTGGAGCAATATCAGTCAGAATCCAAATCTAGGGCAGATATTCTCTCAACTAAAGATTTCCTAGACCATTATGTCGTTGGTCAATTATCTGGTGCTAATGCAAAGGATTTCATAAAATCGGACCAGTTTAAAAACTATTCTTCATACATTATAGACACAGCCCGACAGAAAGTTCAAATTATTAATGGAAAGAAATATTACTCGGAACTTGCTACAAACCCAGTTCTCAGTAATCCAGAATATCGCAGACTTATAATATCTGAATTACAACCCGCAGATCAGGTTAATAGAATAGTAAATAATCTTAATGAAAACGAAGCTGGGTATAAGGGTTTTCTAAAGACGATTGAAAACCGTTTAGAAAGTCGTGCGTCTGTTTCGCAAGGCGAACTTAATGTGGTGGGTGACTATTTATATTCTGGTAGGGATTTTGATAGCGGATTAGCAAAGAAATTTGCGTGCTATATGTTTAACGACGCAAGACAAAGACAAGATCTTAATTCATCTACGCAAATAGGTGGAGCATTGGCAAACTATTTTGCCTATAAAGATACACTTGATGACAGGTTAAGAGAAAGACGAATCATTATCGCGAATAATGCAGGTTGGGATAATAAGAATAATAAATTAAAATCCGTAAGCACTGGTGTCTCAACAACAAACTATTGTGTACTTGAGCAAAATAAGATTAACAATATGTCCTTATCGTCAGAGGAAGGACTCAGCAAATCAAGACCAGAAACTATTACGGATCTTTATTCCCTCATGCTAGTTTCATTCCACGAACTTACACATGATTATCAAAAGTTTATGATGGCGGACGGTAAAGAAAACAGCAGTGCCATGGCTTACATATTAAATCAAGTTTTGAGAAAGAATCAAAGTAAGTGTTTCCAGAAAATAGACAAAGACTTAAATAAAGTGCTTGACGAAAATGGAAACGAAGTCAAAACCGGCTATTACCAAGCGAATCACGATAGCGATGAGATAGAAATTCAGGCTGATGAAGAAGCGTGGCGACAATGCCGTAAATTCATACACGAACACGAAAAGCAATATTATTGGGGTAAAAAAGATGAGAAGGGTGATAGACGTGCATCAGAACATTGGTCTAAATGCAAAGAAAATGAACAAGAAGTAAGGGTTAGGCGTGCGTTTGCCTTAAAGGTCGATGAAAATGATCAAGAAATGCCATACATTCAATACGACATCGAACAACTTGGAAAAAGTATTGGAAAGGATCCAAATATTGTCAAACAATTCCCGCAACTAGCAGAGTTTTTTGACGATGCTGGCCAAGTCAAGCCAGAAATTTTCTTCAACAAAAGAATTGCGAGCGTTGACATAGATGCCATAGATACAATAACCGATGATTTTGGTGTAGAGATTGCCACCTATGCACTAACGGACAGCTCAAATGTTAAAAACATCCTATCATACATTCAGAATCCAAATAATAATCTAGGCAATGGCCAAGTGATGCGCTGTGTATCTAATTTATGGAATGTCCTACACCAAGATGCACTAAAAACTAGACCACTTAAAAATACAAATTTCGATAATTATGCCGACACTAAAACTAGAGGAAAAAATACAAGCATTGGTGATCTAAGGGAATCTTATCTAAAACAATACCTACATCAACTATTTAATGCCACTTACATAGCAGAAGTATTGCGAGATAGATATCCAGAAGTTGGCGACAAGATAGAGCATCAAGAACAGATTTATTTTATATCATATTATAATGAGCTCGCTAGAGATGTCAGCTTAGATTCTACTTACTCAGAGAAAGTTAAAAATCGCTACTTGAAAACTAAAAATTCAGCTCTCTCGCAAATAGCTATACAATTATAGCTTTTGGTAGCGATATACAAAAGAGGGTTTAGTTAAACAATTTGGAACAAGCTGTTTTTAAGTGAACCGCTAGAGCGACTTAGCTTTATCGAGTTGAGGATCTTTGTCTTCAGTAATGTCTTGGACAGTACGATCAATTTCGACGTCTGGCTTGATGCCGGTCTTATTGATTGAGGAGCCATTCGGTGTATACCAGTGAGCAGTAGTAACCTTGAGTTTACCGCCATCGCTGAGATTGAGCATAGTCTGCATGACACCTTTTCCAAAAGAAGTCATACCGACAATAGTGGCTTTTTGATAATCTTTGAGGGCGCCAGCAACGATTTCAGAGGCAGAAGCAGTGGATCGATTAATTAGAACGATGGTTTTAGTGTCCTTAAAGATAGGATTTTTGCCACGAGGGACGTAGTCGGTTTTGTCGTCGTTATGGATAGATTTTTCAATCATATATTTATCACCACCGTTAAGCCAAAGTGAGAGCATTTCACCCGCCGCTGAGACATAGCCACCGCCATTATTGCGAAGGTCAAGAATAACTTTATCAACCTGCTTGGCTTTAGCTTGCTCAGCGAGCTTACGCACGAGGGAGCCGGTGTCTTCGGCAAAACGGTAAACAGAGATGATAGCGGTTTTGTCACTATAGGAAATATCGGCGGAAACGTTATTGATTTTTTCGCGAGTCATTTCGAAAGTTAGAGTGTCGGCACCACGGAGTATTTCAACTTTGACCTTGTCGCCGGCTTTACCGCGGAGCTTTTTAGCGACATCTTCGGTGGTTTTACCGTCGACATTTTCGTCGCCAATTTTTACGATACGATCACCAGGTTTAATACCGGCTTTACGCGCTGGATTGTCTGGAAGGGTACGGACTACCACAGTGTGATTATTACGAAAAGTTAGCTCCATGCCAACTCCGGCTTCATTAATTTCGCCATTAAGGTCAGATAAGAATTCGTCTCCCTCTTTGGCAGTGAGATAAGTGGTATAGGGGTCATCAAGCGCAGCGGCAATACCACGTTTAGCGCCAGTGAGGGCATTTTCTTCGGTAACTTCGCCATCGTAGAAGGATTTTAACTCGGTGTAGATTTCGTTAAGAGAATCCCAATTGGCCTGTTCGCTTTTGCGAAAGCCAATATAAGGAGAAAAATTTGTAAGAATAAATTGCCAATTAGAACCAACAAAAAAACCTGCAACGAGGAAAATAAATGAGGTGATAATTGAAGTACTAAGATTGATTTTTCGTGGTTTCCACTCTGTTTTCATTATTTAATTATAGCATAATCAATAAGACTAGGTGGTGGTTTTAGGTCAAAAAATACCGCTGGCTTGCGGTATTTTATGTGGATAATGATCTAGTCGAAATGAATGTAGTTGGTGAATTGATTTGGACTTACTTTAGTACGGACGCCGAAGTCGCCCCATTGACCAGACTTAGATGAGTATGGATTGTTGTATTCAGAGACTGTAATGGTACCGTCAGTATTAACCGATTCAACCCAGGCTACATGACCAAATTGACCACTAGTGGTTTGAGCGATAGTGTGGGCAGCAGGTACGCGGTCGACACGGTAGTCACGGGCACGAGCGGCGGCGGCCCAGCTATAGGCGTTGCCCCAACCGGTGATGCGAATATTGCGGCCATAATATTCGACGGCTTTATAGGCAGCATAGCTAGTACATTGACAAATGTAATAAGAATCCAGAACGCCAGCGATATTGTCGCGAGGACAGGAGTATCCGTAATTGCCGACAAATGCGCCGTAACTGTTAAAACCATCGGCTTTGGTACCGAATCCAGCGCTAGTAGAGGCGCGAGAAAGATATTCCTGGTACTCTTTATTAATTAATTTAATCTTTTCCTCCCTTGAGGCGGCAGCTTCGGCAGCGAAGGAGGCGGCATTATCCTTATACTTCAAAATAAGTTCTTGTTGCTCAGCTTTTTTATCTTCAATGGCCTTGCGCTGGATTTGTTGGTCTAAAATAATGCGATCAATTTCGGTTTTTTGCTTTTCGAGATCATCCTTCATGGTTTTTACATTTTGAGCAGAGGAGTTTACCTGGTCTTTGGCAGTGTCGATACGAGATTTTTTCTCAGCAAAATCTGAAAGTGAGCTACTGCTGGCTAGCACCATAATAGCGTCAGTTTCACCTTCGAGGTGAATGTTAACTAGCATATTTGCAAGAGCTGCACGTTGAAGTTTTAACTTCTTGGTGGTATCTTCAATTTTGATCTTGAGATCGCTAGCTTCAGCTTCATTAGATTTAATGCGTGCTTCGTAGACGATGATTTCCTGTTGCATGCGTTCGACTTCGCCTTCGAGAGTAACGGCGGCTTTGGCGGCTTGGTTGGCTTTTTCGGCGGCTTCGACTTCAGCTTTTTTGGCGGTACGGCAGGCAGCGCTAGTACAGTAGGCCTCATTCTCTACTGCTGAAACATTAGAGTCGTTCTTTTGAATGAATGGAATAGAGCCTAAAATGAGCGCAAAAATTAGGGTAAAAATAAGAGTACGACCTTTTTTCATGGTTTTAACTTTACGATAATTTTTTGCGTTTTTTCGAATCTTAAAATTGTTTTTTATTTTGCTCATTAAACTATACTCCACTATAATTTAATTTGTTATTTCGGTATCTTACGATACTTTTGATATATTTTAGCATACGATGGTATGAAAAAGCAATGCTTTGTATGCGTCCATAACATATTGGACTTTTCTAAATTTAAGTTTAGCATATTTATG
>CALIJO010000090.1 GCA_938017655.1 uncultured Candidatus Saccharibacteria bacterium | reverse complement strand
TAAATTTAACTGAGCCAAGTTTTGCAACCTCAGCCTCAATTGGTATATCTGGCGATGCTAATGTTGAACATAATAATCCAGTTTCTAGTAAAAACCTAAAAAAGACCGTAGATATTAATGTTTCTACCAATAGTTACACTGGCTATGAACTACTTATGTCCAGTGAGACCGACCAGAACAATCTCATGCCATCAAAAACAGATAATCATAGTCGTATTGACTCCGTCTCAGCCGACACGAACATCTCTAGTATGCATAACCAATACGGCTATAATGTGAAAGATACCAATGATGATATTTACTCAGCCATCCCGAAACTCAGTACTCCACTCAAGATTAAAACTAATCCAGATCCCGCCACTGAAACTATTAAATTTAATTTAGGTTTTGGTTTAGACAATAATCTTCCTACCGATAATTACAAAAATAAGCTTATCTTTACTCTCCTTGCTAAGGAAACTATGACCACCACCTTAAAGCCAGGTCGTGATATTAATACTAGTATTAGAAAAGCCATGGGATTATCTGGTGAATATCTCACGGACCTCACCAAACAAGTTCCTAGCGACGGCTCTTATTATTTGAGAAATTTTACCTTTGGTAGAAATAAATGCAGCGATCAGATTACCGCCGCGAACACTTTTAAAATCTCTACCGACGAATCGAGTCCGGAAGCCTACCTAGGCGTGTACAAAAAAGATGGCAAATATTACCCATGCATCTGGTCCGAAACCGATGTCTTTATCATGAATAAGGACCTTTCGTATATGTTTGCAGGGCTGGACACTTTTAGTACACTTGAATATGAATTCACTGATGGGTATACTAATAAAAATATCGATTTTTCAGGCGTTAAAGATGTTTCTCATATAATGCATAATATGGGCGATCATTATTTATACGGTCGTGCTCTTTCGGATTTTGCAAATCAATGGCATAAATATCCAGTAGAAAACGCGGAATCTGCTTATGAAAATATAACAGATCTTCAGGTAATTTTTGATCTTACATATATAAATACAGATAGCCTAAAAAACACTAAGAGAATGTTCAAAGGTGTTATATTTAGGGAACTATGGCTTCATGAATCTAAATTTGCCGAAGTTGAAGATGCTAGTTCAATGTTTGAGGATGCCAGCTTGTCTAGTGTAGATTTTTGGATAGACAAATGGACTTTTGAGAATACCAAAAATTTTTCTAAAATGTTTAAGAACTCCAATATTAGTCATTTTAGAAATAATAATGGAACAATAAAGCTAAATAAGGCCGAAGATCTTTCCGAAATGTTCATGGGGGCGAATACTCAAAATAGCCTCTTTAATGATGGCATACCCTCTGGTGGTGAGTATATTAGAACTATGGAGTCTATGTATGAAAATTATAAGGGAAGTATAAATGTTGGTCTCGATGGATTAAATATTACTAAAGCTACCAATATTAAAAATATGTTTAAGAACGCTAAAGTTCTAACTATTACGCTTCCTAAAGTTTTTAATACATTAGCTACCACGGATATGAGTTCATTATTTGAGAATTGTTCCAATCTCACCACGCTAAAAAATTTTGACCAGATTGATACTGATAATGTCACGAATATGTCCAAAATGTTCTATAATACACCTAATTACAAAGGAATTGACCAAGTAGCAAAAAGTCTTAAAGCCTCTAATGTTACTGATATGTCGTATATGTTCTCTATGGCTTGCGCTAACGATAGAATTATTTTTAATCCAGGTTTTACGACCGACTCTGTAACAACAATGCAAGGTATGTTTGAGGGGATTTGTCCTAAAGATGTGGACATCTCGCATTTTCGATTCGATAATCTTAAGGATATGAGCAGAATGTTTAAAGGGCGATTCAATGAATTAACGGCAGATTCCATAAGAGATCATTACATTGGTAGGGCCGATAGTCATAGCTATGGCGTATCTGATGTTATTTGGCCAACAAGACATTCGGCTCCAAAATTGGAGACGATGGCGCGCTTATTTCAGAGTAATCGCTTTATTAGAAAAGTAAAGGCCCCAAATCTTGATACGCCACGTCTAAAAGATCTCTCATGGGCATTTTATGGTATAGGCTCATTCAATGAATTTGATGTAACCGGGCTAGAAACGTCAAATGTCGAAGACTTTAGTCATATTTTTGCACTCAATGAGGAAGGCTTTAAAAATTTTGAAAGTATTAAATTGAACTTTAATACCTCCAAGGCAACTAATCTACAAGAAATCTTTTTCTACACCTGGTATCCTAAAAATCTAGATTTATCATCTTGGAATACCAGTAATGTGACGAATATGTTAGAGTGTTTTGGCATGACACGAAATACTGTTGACGAACTGGATTTGACAGGGTGGAATACAGCAAAAGTTACCAATATGGACTACTTTTTGTATGATAGTAGTATCAAAAAAATTTGGGCCTCTGATACTTTTGTAACGACGTCAGTAACATCCGCTTCGCAGCCATTACATAACGCAAATATTATAGGTCAAAAAGGCACTAATGGATATTATGGTGACTATTCGTATCTCCGAATCGATAATGCGCCGACAGCCCCTGGAATTTTCTGGAAAAAATCCTAGAAATATACGGACATCTAATTAATACTCGCCCTATTCTAACCCTCAAGTGCAACACCTTGAGATATTAACTCAGGGTTCCTCTACACAAAATCCATAAACCATGTCATAATCTATAGAATGTTAAGGACTGGAAAAAAATTTAGCAAACCATCACTTTCACGCGTCATTAATGGCGACGTCACCTTGAGGGGGATTGACACCAAAAAACCACGCCACCGCCTGGATCACTTTTTGGTCGAAAAATATCCAGACTACAATCGCAATACCTTACAAACTTTCATTAAATCTGGCTATGTCACGGTTAATCAAACTCCAGTCACCAAGCCAAATACCGCGATTAACGAAGAAGATATTATCGAACTAAGTCTTCCAGATTTTCTAAAAGACTCTAACGCCAAGGTCACTGCCATCGAAAATCTTAAACCAAAAACCGTCTATGAAGACGAGAATGTCTTAGTCCTCGAAAAACCAGCTGGCTTACTCAGTATGGCCAAAGGCGCCGTTACTCTCGAGCCAACCCTTGAAGATTACGGCCTCCTCGTCCACCGTCTCGACCGTGACACTTCCGGCGTGGTAATTTTAGCGAAAAATCCAGAGACCCAAACCCTACTTCGTAAACAATTTCAAGATCGTAAAACTCATAAAACCTACTACGCCATCATCGAAGGCGCGCCAAAGTTACCTGCCGCTCGCATTAATTTACCAATCCAACGCAACTTAAAACATCCTACTACTTTCGTTGTGGAAGCTGGCGGTAAGGAATCCGAAACCTTCTACGAAGTCAAAGCCACCAAGAAGTTTAACCTCGCCGACGTTCAGGAAATTCAAAAACTTATTCAAGCCCACTCGGATTATTCTGGCAAAGAATTCAAGGCAGGGAAGACTTACTCTCTCGTCATGCTACGCCCTACCACCGGTCGCACTCATCAACTTCGCGTCCACATGAATTACCTCGGTACCCCAATCGTCGGTGACCGTGTCTATGGTTCAGCCAAGCCAAACACCACCGACCGTCTCTACCTACACGCCGCCTCTCTCGAAATTACCATTCCAGAAAGCCGTCGCGTCACTTTCACCACTAACCTCCCCCCAGAATTCCAAATCTTTAATCAATGGGATACTTAAAATTCACTTCGTAAAACCCGCACCCTTGGCGGGTTTTGCTTTTTATCAAACTAGATTAAAATAAAAGTATGTATTTCGAGAATCTTTCAGAAATCCCTGCTTTAGCCGCTGCCTATTCTTCCACGATTTTTAATCTTGAAAAAAATCCTAATATTCGCGCCACCTATCTCATCGAGTCAGATGAAAAAGATAATAATAAAATCCCAGTTGAGGCTATTCGTGAAATTTTAACCCATCTAAACAGCATTCAGACCTCAGACATTTTCGTCGTCATCAATCACGCCGAAACTCTTACCCCGAGTGCCACTTCTGCTCTCCTTAAAACTCTCGAGGAACCTAAAAACCATTATCACCTCGCACTTTTTACTAAAAATCCCAGCCGTCTGCTCGACACCATCCGTTCACGTTCCGCGATTTTTTATCTCAAAGAGAAGAATTATCTAAAAACCGCACCCGAGGCAGACCCCAAAATCTTCGAACTTGCCAAAAAGCTACTCGTGGTAAGTTCCAAAGACCTCCCCGCTCTTGCCGACGAAATTATTAAATCCACGCCGAAAACTAATCCCAATTTTTTCTATCAAATTCTCGATACTACTATTGAATTAGCCGAAAAATCATATTACAAAACCAAAAATCCCATCTTCCTCCAGAAAATTTCCGGCTTCATCGAGACCAAACATCTCACCTCAGATTTTTCCGCCAACAAAAAACTCCAGCTCGTGGCTAACCTTCTGTAATTTTCTACACTTACCTCCGTTATAATACCAATTCTGCGCATAATAAACCCCATTCATCCGCCATCAGTTAGGCTAATTCCGTGCACAATAAACGTCATCCATCCACCACTATCACTCCTAAAAATTTTGGTGTTTTAAGCATTTTCATGTATAATATAAGATATGCTAGGAATTTTCCTCATCTTACTTTTCGTAATTTTTCTGATTTTTTTCGAACCAAAAATCGAAGCCAGGCTCAAAAAACCGGCTCCAGAAAACAAGAATTTTGATGCTCAAATGAAAAAACTTTGGGATATTGCCAAGGTTAGTATGAAAGAGCGCAAAACTCTTCGCGCCGAAAAAGCTCTGCTCACTATCTTGAAATTTGACGAAACCAATGCTGCCGCCTATAACCGTCTCGGTATTCTTTATGCCAAATCACAAAATTACGACGAAGCTATTGAATGCTTCGAAATCGCCCAGTCTCTCGACAGTAACCCATCCTCATTACATAACGTAGGGTTAATTTACCTCGAGACAGGTGCCTACGAAAAAGCCAGTATGGCCTTCCAACAAGCCTTAAAACTCGAAGGTGATGTACCGGCTCGTTTTATCGCACTCGCTAAATCCGAAGAAAAACTCGGTCACCGCAAGGCCGCCGTCGAAGCACTTGAATCCGCCTATGCTCTTGATCATTCGATTTCCACCCTCCGCCACATCCTCAGTATTTATGAAGATATGGGTGATGCTGAGAATATTCAAATCGTCACTGCTAGAATTGAACAGCAAGTAGCAGAGGATGAATTGAAAAAGAAACAAGAACTAGCCAAAAAACAAAAGCGCACTATAATTAAAAAACCAGTTCATACCGCGAAACCAGCTAGGATTTTTTATCCAAAAGCCAAAAAACCCACCACTAAATCCAGCGGATCTATTAGCCAAACCAGCACCGAACACACCATTCAGGATGCCAAACTTAGCACCACTATCAACTCACGCCCAGCCACCACCCGTACTTCCACTCGCCGTCGCAAGATGATTCAATAAATAATCCACGAAAGACTTACTTAAATAGAAAAATATTCGGCAATCTCTTTTTAGCGTAGTGAGGCGGCCCAATCTGCCTTTTTCTCATCTCGCGGTTGTGAAGATACTAAACTCATGATAGAATAAAACAGTACTAAGTGTACGCCGCGTTAGCTCAGTTAGCAGAGCAGCCGCCTTGTAAGCGGCAGGTCGTCGGGGCAGAGCCGACACGCGGCTCCACTAAGAGAAAGAACAAAAAGAACATTTTATGTTCTTTTTTATTTTATACATAGCAAATTACCACCCATATTTTTTCTTTAAACATAAAATTAGAGTAAAATATAAGTATGACAAATCCAGAGAATATTGCCTTTATAGATGCTCAAAATTTACAACTTGGAACAACCAAGAGTACTTCATCATGGAAAGTTGATTTATTTAAATTTCGTATATACTTAAAAGAAAAATACGATATTCAAAAAGCCTATTATTTTATCGGTTTCATGGATGAAAACAATCAAGATTTATATAGCAGGATACAGGAGTCTGGTTTTATAATTATATTTCGCTCTCATAGTCATAATCTCATTTCAAACAAAAAAGGAAATGTGGATACGGATATTGTCTTTTCTATAATGCGAGAATATCATGAGAATCAAAATATAGGTAAAATTTATTTAGTTTCTGGGGACGGCGACTATTTTAAAACGATTAAATATCTACATGACAATAATAAACTTGGTAAAATATTATTCCCATCACGAGAAAAAGCATCTTCGTTATACAAAAAACTTACAGGTTCGCATTTTGATTATCTAGATAAAGCCGATGTTAAGAAAAAAATAGAATACAAAAAAGAGGGCCTAGCTTAGGTATTTCTCCTTTCGCATCACCCTCGTGGTAATATGCTCATATTTTAGCTTATGACATCAAAATTGTCAATATGGTGTATGCGTCCATAACATATTGGACTTTTCTAAATTTAAGTTTAGCATATTTATG
>CALIJO010000089.1 GCA_938017655.1 uncultured Candidatus Saccharibacteria bacterium | reverse complement strand
TTATTAAACGAGCCGGAAGGCGAACCACCAAGAGGCTAAAATGCACCATTGTCGACTCTGTGGACATGCGGTGGAATGCGGGAGTGAAAAGGAATCTCCCCGCATTTTTGGGGTTTTGCCGAGATTTTCGATTTGTGCGAAATGTTTGTTTCGGATTTTTCATCTGAGACTTTTAGATAAGCGTGATAGAAATGAAATTTCTCGGGGGAATTGCTTAATTAGTTAAATTTTTTACTCAGAATTTTAATAGTAGAATAAGGAGTAAAAGATGAAAAATTTGAAAAAGCTATGGGCGATTTTTGGCCTAGTTTTGGTGGTGGGATTATTGATTTTCTTGGTATTGAATCGAGAAAAGTTTGAACAAAAAAAGTATTCAGTGGTATCGACGAGTTTTCCGGGGTATGATTTTGCTAGGGCGGTGACAAAGAATACGAATATTAGTACAAAAATGTTGGTGAAGCCAGGAGCGGAGACGCATACTTACGAACCAACACCACAAGATATTATCGATATTAAAAATGCCGATATGTTTATCTACGTAGGTGGAGATTCCGACACTTGGGTGGAAAAGATTTTGAAGGATGTAGATAGTAAAAAGACTCACGTGGTGAAGTTGATAGATTTGGTATCGACAGTGAACGAGGAAATTGTGGAAGGAATGGAAGATGATGATCACGATCATAAACATTCTCATGACCACGATCACTCGCACAGCCACGACCACGACCATGACCACGATGAAGATGAGGTAGAGATCGAAGAACACGTTTGGACGAGCCCGAAAAAGGCAATGGAAATCGTGAAAAAAATCGCAAAGGTAGCTTCAGAAATCGATGCGGCTGAAGAAGCGAAAATTAACGATAATGCGGAAAAATATGTGGCAGAAATTGCACAAGTAGATAAGGATTTGCACCAGGCAATCGATGGTAAAATTTCGGAAATTGTGGTGGCAGATCGTTTTCCATTCCGTTATTTCGCAGACGAATTTGGCTTGAAATATGCGGCAGCTTTTTCAGGTTGTTCAGAACAAACTGAGGCAAGTGCGAAGACGATTAGTTTCTTAATTAATAAAGTGAAGCAAGATAAGGTGAAGAAAATTTATAAGATTGAGCTTTCGAATGGTAAGATTGCAGAGACCGTAAGTAAGGATACGGGCGCAGAAGTTTTGGAATTACATTCGGCACATAATGTGACCGCGGATGATTTTTCAAAGGGTGTGACTTACGTAGATCTGATGAAGCGAAATCTTGCGGCTTTAAGTAAATAGGATTTTTATGGAAAAACAGCCAATCATTGCAGTGAAAAATTTAAGCGTGAATTACGCAAAAACACCAGTATTTCGGAAGATTAATTTTGAGATTTTGGCGGGAGATTTTATCTGCTTGGTTGGCTGTAATGGGGCGGGAAAAACCACTTTAATTAAGACAATTTTGGGTTTAATTGAGGCAAGTTCTGGAAGTGTGGAATTTCTCGGGATGAGTCGCAAAGAGATTGGCTATATTTCGCAGGAAACAGTGACGATGGCAAATTTTCCGGCGACAGTGGAAGAGATTGTGCTAAGTGGACTTTTGAATCAGAAGCGGGGGATTTTCTACATGAAGAGTGATAAGAAAAAATGTGAGGAAGCGCTCGCGAAATTTGGCATGAAGAAATTATTAAAAAAACATTTCGCCGAACTTTCGGGTGGGCAAAAACAGAAAATTTGGTTGGCGCGGGCGGTAGTAGCGACGAAGAAACTATTAATTTTGGATGAGCCAGGAAATAATTTGGATTCAAAATCGAAGAAAGAATTATACGCAGAGCTTTTGAAATTAAATGCGCAGGGAATCACGATTGTAATGATTACACATGATCTTGATCATCAGAATTTGGTGGGGAATAAAATTTTGGCGCTGGCGGACGGGGTGGCGACAATGGAAACGACAGAGGAGTACGTAAAAAGAATTCATCGCCATGATCATGATGAAAATAAGGGGAATGAGAAATGATGATTGGTTTTTTGGAGAAATTTTTAGAAATGTGGCAATACCAATTTATGGTAAAG
>CALIJO010000088.1 GCA_938017655.1 uncultured Candidatus Saccharibacteria bacterium | reverse complement strand
ATTGCGACATTTTCTCATAACAATCTACTGCGACATTATCACGTAATAACAACAACTAAGACCGGCACCAGTTGCCGGTCGTTTTTAATTGTTGTAATATAGATATATGTTTCTATCAAAAGAAGAACTGAAAGATGTAATGCTCGCATATGGTTACGAGGGTTCCATTGAAAAAGACCATTATGAGGTCGGACCTGACACCTGGATTTATCTTTTTGAGTATAAGGATAAAAAGTATATTTTAGTCACTACTGATTATCTTGGCGATTATGATTTTGATAATTTCCCCCATGCTTTAAGCTTTGACAGCATCTTCTGTAAGAATAAATTTACTCTTCAACGTGAAGTCCCATCAGTAGATGATTCTGTATTTAAGCGAATCCACGTCAATGCTGTGCTTTTCGAGTATACAGATTAAGAACAATTAATTTGCCAATTATCTAGTGTTGCACTTGAGGCGTTAACTCAGGGGAATGCTTTTAAAATCATCCAATTTATGGTAAAATAAACTAAATGAGTAAAACAAACCGTCTAGTTAATAGATATGGTCGCAAAATTCTTGAATCGGAAAATATGCAGATTGAACGCACTTTTTTCCAGCATGGATGCTTTACGACCTATGATCATTCTGTTCATGTCGCTATTATGAGCGTGAAAATTGCCCGCTTTTTCCCGATGAAATTTTCTTATAAATCTCTCGTAAAGGGCGCACTTTTGCACGATTATTTCCTTTATGATTGGCATAATATCGGTGATATGCCAAAAGGCCACGCCTATATCCATCCAATTATCGCTGCATCGAACGCTAAGCGCGACTTCGATATTAATGCTAAGGAAGAAAATATTATCGAGTCTCATATGTTCCCACTCGGCAAGGTTTTGCCAAAATCTCGTGAAGCTTGGGTAGTTACTGTCGCGGATAAAATCTGTGCCGTTACGGAATTTTTCAGTCTCCGTCTTTCCAAGCGCTATCGCCGCATCAACAAAATGGCTGACCACGAAACCGCTAAGTCCTATCGTCATTTTTAGCATAAATACGATATAATTATTTATAGATGAAAAAAATTCAATTTCGCTCCGTCGTCGCTATGGCGAATAGTAAACTTAGTATCAAATATGCTGCTATTTTATTAAGCGTCTCTACTTTAATTTCCGCACTGCTCGGTATCTTCCGTGACCGCTTACTTAATTCTTATTATCTCGATACCTATCCAACTGGTGTGGATGCCTATACCGCTGCTTTCACCATTCCAGATTTTATGTTTTTTATTCTCACCTCTGGCGCTCTAGCCGTCAGCTTTGTTCCAGTCTTTAATCAGCGTCTTTCTTCTGGTAATAAAAAATCTGCCTGGGAGCTTTCCACTTCCACTTTGAATCTTATGGCCCTAGTGACTTTTATTGCCAGTATTTTTATTATGATTTTCGCGGATCCTCTGATTCGCTACATCGTCGGTCCAGGCCTTGATGAATCTGGCACTATTCTCGCCATCAATATGACCCGCGTCATCGCAATTAACCCATTTCTGTTTAGTATTGCCACGGTACTTAACTCTGTTCAGCAAGCGGTCGGTCGTTTCGTCTTTTATTCGCTCGCCCCGGCGCTCTATAATATCGGCATTCTCATCGGTATTACAGTTTTTACTAATGGTATTAATCTCTTCGGCGTACAAATTTTCGAAGGGGGAATCATGGGGGTGGCGCTCGGTGTGGTCTTCGGTGCTTTACTGCAAATTTTTGTCAGCCTCGTCGGTCTTTTCGGTCTCGGTTTTGATTACCAATTTAAGATTTATTGGAAAAATCATGGTTTTCGTTCTGTCTTGAAATTACTTCCAGCTCGTTCGCTCGACCAGGGAATCGATTATGTTTATTCTATTCTGGCCACCAATCTTTCTTCTCGTATGGGTACTGGTACCTTGCGTGCCTTCCAGCAGGCCAATAGTCTTCATCAAATGCCAGTCAATCTTATCGGCGTCGCCATTTCTACGGCCTTCTTCCCGAAACTCACCGAGCAAGTCAATGAAGATTCTTCCGAATTTAACGGCA
>CALIJO010000087.1 GCA_938017655.1 uncultured Candidatus Saccharibacteria bacterium | reverse complement strand
GCTTGCGCTTTTCGCTGTGCTTGTGATTGTTATTACGATTCAATTTAGAAATCACAATCTTTTTCTTTTTAACTGCCATATTTTCTCCATGCAGAATTAGTAAAATATTTTGTATATTATAGCATATTTTCAGAAAAAGAGACGCGAAACCTGAGTTACTCTTGTCAAGCAAGACAAATATATTATAACTGATTATCCACCTCTTACCTAATCTGTTAATCCGCCTAAAATTTTGAACTTGCTTATGTTATAATTAAGCAAATGAATGAAGCACAAATCCAGGCAGCCAGGCGTGAAAATGAGGAAGAGGCCACCTCTCGCCGTTCGCTGACCCTTAATATTCCATACCTCGATATGCGCCCACTTGAAGAGCGTCTACCTCTGGTATTCGGCCTAATTGATATTGCTAAAATGCATCGCGACTACGTTCTGCCTTTGCAAAAAGGTGGCGCCGGGGAACCATATCAATTCCTTGTTACCTCTCAGACTCCACGTAGTACCATCAAGGAGCTTACCGACCGCTTCAATGTCAACGGCGACGGCGTCGATTTCTTCTTGATTTCCAACAGTGGCTATCAGGCCATGATGTTGCGCTACGATCCGCCGAAAGAAGTGCATTACGATGATATTAAAATTGCCAGTGAAGGTGATTCTGAAACTATCGCGTCAGTCTCCCAGACTTTGAACTCTGTCGGTACCGATAAAGTTTTCGATTTCTTACTCGATCAGGCGGATAAGCTCGGGGCTTCCGATATTCACATCGAAAATCTGCGCGACAACATCCGCATCCGTATGCGTGTCGATGGTATTTTGCACCCAGTCGCCAATATTGAACGTGATCGTTACCGTGTTTTTATGGGTGAGCTTGGCTCGCGCGCGGGGGTTTCTTCCGCTGCCACCACTCCGCAATCTGGCCACATGCAAAAAGATATTTTCCGCGACGGTTCGTCTCACCTCTTAAACATTCGTGTCGAAACTGTGCCAACTATGTACGGTCAGGATGCTGTGCTTCGTCTCTTCAACTTCGATGAATCCTTGCTCAATCTCGATCTCTTGGGCCTTTCTGAATCTGAACTTGCCGCTATTCATGACGTAGTTTCACATCCCCGCGGCCTGGTTCTCATGGTCGGTCCGACTGGTTCTGGTAAATCCACCACGCTTTATTCTATGCTCAATGCCCTAAATAGTACCGACCGCAAGATTATTACTCTTGAGGATCCGATCGAATATGGTATTTCTGGCGTTTCGCAAATCCCGGTCAATACTACCAAGGGTGGTTCTTTTGCTGACGGTCTCCGTAGTATTCTGCGTCTCGACCCAGATGTCGTGATGGTAGGTGAGATTCGCGATGCTGATACTGCGAAGACGGCGATTCAGGCTTCGATCACCGGTCACTTGGTGCTGAGTTCCTTCCATGCCAATTCCACGGCTGCCGCTTTTTCGCGTATGATCGACCTCATTGGTACCAACCCGATTTTCTCCAGCTCTATCCGTATGGTGATGGCGCAGCGTCTGGTGCGTGTGCTATCTAAAAATAAGAAATCTTATCAACCAGATGAAGCCACTCGCAAATATGTCTTGAATGTTCTCTCGAATCTCTCGGACGAAGTGATTAATGAGCAACTCGGCTTCACTTTTGACCCAAATAACTTCACACTTTATAAAGCTGTCCCTACTGGCATCGAGGATCCGTTCGGTTACAGCGGACGTAAGGTGATTATGGAACAATTAATCGTCACGGAAGAGGTCCAAAAATTCATTCGCGGTGACGTCGAAGATATCAATACTGACCTCATCGAAAAAACTGCCCAAAAAGCCGGGCTTATCACTCTTGAACAAAAAGGTATTTTCGCCTGTCTTCGTGGGGAAACCACTCTCGATGAAGTCTCGCGTGTAATTTAAGGAAAATTATGTCAGAAGAACCAAATTTTAATCCCCAAGAAGCAGAAACTCAGAATCAGGCTTCAATTAGCCATACCTCCACCGATGATATTTTTTCGCGTCCATTCGTACCAGACACTCCCGAGGAAGCACCGGCTCCTGAAAGTGATTTTATTGAACCGACTACCCCTTATGGCACGCCACCGGAATTACTGGAAAGCATCGATAATTCCAGTGAACTCCGTGAAAAGAAAAAGAATAATGCCGAACCGATTGCCCTGGTTGCTTCGATTTTGGCCGTCTT
>CALIJO010000086.1 GCA_938017655.1 uncultured Candidatus Saccharibacteria bacterium | reverse complement strand
AAAATAATTGAACCATCCGTGTTTTGCCTCTCTGCTAGTAGGGCCGCCGAAGGATTTTGTACTTCCTGCAAACCCTTTTCCGTCATCTCGAAAATCGCTGCCTCGCTAGTCGAACCGAAACGGTTTTTAACCGCACGAATAGTCTTAAATCCGCCATAGCGATCACCTTCAAAATTAAGCACTACGTCTACCAAGTGCTCCAAAACTTTCGGTCCCGCCAAGGTCCCTTCCTTCGTCACGTGCCCCACGATAATCACCGCCGTATCGGTCTTTTTTGCGGCTTGAATGATCAGATTGCCGGCATTAGTAATTTGTGAAACCGTCCCCGGCGCCGAAGAAATTTCATTAATCGCCAGAGTCTGAATTGAGTCCACGATCACCAGTTCAAATTCGCCATCAGCAATCGTCTTCGCGATGTCGTTCCCAGAAGTCGAAGCTGCAAAACTTAAAGTTTCTGAATTTGCTCCTAATCTTACCGCTCGCATTTTGACCTGTCCGGCCGATTCCTCACCAGAAACATAGAGCACCTTATGACCGTTGGCAATCTTTGCGCAAATCTGCATTAAGATTGTCGATTTACCAATGCCTGGCTGCCCCGCAAAGAGAATTACCGAACCGCGCAAAATCCCACCACCCAGCACTTCATTTAGGGAATCAAATTCGGTCTTCAGTCGCTCTTTTTCATCCGAAGCGGCAATCTCTTTAATACTAGAAAAACTCAAAGTTTTTCCACTACTCTTAGCCTGCGCCAGAGCAAATTTACCCGTACTCGAACTATCCTCAACTACTAAATCCTCCACGATGGTATTCCATGCATCGCAGTTATTACAGTGGCCAGCCCATTTACTATAACGCGCGCCACAGTTTTGACAGACATATTGTTTAGTAGCTTTCATATTGAAATTATACCAATCTCTCGGCGAAAACCCAAAATTCCATGTATAATGGGAGTATGAATAAAACAGTCAAAAAATCTGGTTTCACTCTTATTGAACTCGTGGTAGTTTTAGTTTTTGTTTCTATCGCCCTGATTCTTTTCTTCTTGCAGAAGCAAAATCTCGACGCCATGCACCGCGATGAGCAGCGCAAGGAAGCGATCAATGCTATGTACTATGCCCTCGAAGAAGGTTTTTATGCTAAGAATGGCTATTACCCAGAAACCATCACCGATGAGAATCTTACCGTCATGGATCCTAAATTATTCACCGACCCAAATGGTGTTTATATTAATGGTGAAGGTGGCTCACTTAATTACATTTCTGCCGATTGCAATAATGGCAAATGCCGTGAATACACGCTCCGCGCTAGATTAGAAAAAGAAGACGACTACATCAAGAAAAACCGTCATAATTAAATAAAAAATGAAGCCTATTTGCTTTTTAGTAACCTTAAATTTGTGTGTAATTTTACTGAACAAAAAAGCTGGAAGAGTATTTGTTATTTTGAAAACCATAAGCTTGGCCGAGCGGCCTAGAGCGTGTTTTCAAAAAATAAATACTTTCCAGCTTTCCGTTACTTAGTAATTAATTGCACGCAATTCAAAGTAGGCTTGTGGATGTGCACATACTGGGCAAACCTCAGGTGCATCATTACCTACAAAGGTATAACCACAGTTACGACACTTCCAGACGGTAACTTTTTCAGACTTAAACACTACGTCGTCGTCAATGTTCTTGATCAATTTGCGGTAGCGTTCTTCGTGCTCTTTTTCAATTGCGCCAACGCCATCAAACTTATCTGCGATTTCGTCAAAACCTTCTTCACGAGCGATACGAGCAAACTCTTTGTACATGTCAGTCCATTCGTAATCTTCACCAGCAGCCGCAATTTCGAGGTTAGTTCTGGTGTCAGCTACAGCGCCGTCATTGAGGTATTTGTACCAAAGTTTGGCGTGTTCTTTCTCATTATCAGAGGTTTCGGTGAAAATTTCAGCAATTTGTTCGTAACCATCTTTTTTAGCACGAGAAGCAAAGAATTGGTATTTTACACGAGCTTGCGATTCTCCAGCAAAAGCGGTTTTTAGATTATCATAGGTCTTACTATTTTTAAAATTGGATTTATCAATATCAGACATTTAACTCCTTTCTTAATGGTATAATCTATTATAACGCATTTAAGCAAAAGACGGAGGATTATGGCAATCGAGCGAGTTATCGATAATATATCGCACGAGGAGGATCAGGAAGAGCAAGCAGTAGAAGTCAGTCTTCGCCCAACTAATTTTGCCGAGTATATCGGCCAGGAACGCTTGAAAAAGAATCTGAAGATCGCTATCGCAGCGGTGAAAAAACGTAATGATGGGACCACTTTGGATCACGTCCTACTTTATGGTCCACCAGGTCTCGGTAAAACTACCATGGCGAATGTCATCGCCCACGAACTTGGCTCCAATCTGCGCGTCACATCTGGCCCAGCCATTGAACGAGCTGGCGATCTCGCCTCTATTCTCACTAATCTCCAAAACGGTGATGTGCTATTTATTGATGAGATTCATCGTTTGCGTCGCGCCGTGGAGGAAATCCTTTATTCCGCTATGGAAGATTACAAACTCGATATCGTCATCGGTAAGGGTCCGGCTGCCCGTTCAGTGCGCCTTGATTTACCGCACTTTACGGTGATCGGTGCTACTACTCGTACTGGCTCTTTGGCTGGTCCACTTCGCGACCGTTTTGGTATCACTCACCGTCTGGAATATTACAATGAATCGGAAATCGGTCAAATCATTGCTCGTACCGCTAGTATTCTCGGTACGGAAATTTCCGAAGAAGCTACTGCCACTCTGGCCGCCCGCTCTCGTCTCACACCGCGTATCGCTAACCGTCTGATGAAGCGCGTGCGTGATTTTGCTGATGTCCATGGTGATGGCTCGGTCAACCTGGATATTGCCACGCAGGCACTTGGGCTTATGGAGATTGACTCCCTTGGTCTTGACCCGGCTGACCGTAATATGTTGCAACTAATGCTCGATAATTATGGCAACCGCCCAGTTGGCCTCACTACCATTGCCGCCCTCACCGGTGATGAAGCTACCACGATTGAAGATTATTACGAACCATTTTTGATTCAACTTGGCTTCATCGAAAAGACCCCACGTGGTCGTATCGTCACCGAAAAAGCCAAGCGTCATCTCTCTTCTCTCTAATCACCTGAAAATATGTTATAATATAACTAATTTAACAGGGAAGCGTATGAAGCAGAAAAATTATAATCCAAAATTGGGCATTTCTCTTGAGGCTGGCGAGCGAATTGTTCTTGAAATCAAACGTACTAAAATTATTCCAATTTTAATCTTTGCCGGAGCTTGTCTCACTAGTATTTTGCTCTTCGCACTCTATATTTTAATCAATGCTGGCAATTCTTTCGTTTTCGCGCTCGATGCTAGTGGACGCGCTTTCTTCCTCTTGGTTATCTCGATTGTGCTTGGTACGGTTTGGATTGCGACCTTGATTAGCCTTAATGTTTATACCACCAATAAGCTTTTCGTCACCAACAAGCGTCTCATTCAACGCGTCGCTAATTCACTCTTCGATACCGCGATGAATGTGATCGATTTAGTCTCTGTGGAGGATGTATCCTTTAAGCAATCCGGTCTTTTCGAGCATCTCTTCGAAGTTGGTACTCTCCGCATGTCGACTATCGGTGACGAAACTACTTATATTTTCAAATATCTCGACACGCCTACTGATGAGCTCGAAACCATTACTCACTTCGTGCATATCGAAAAAGGTGAAATTCCTGCCGATGATGAGTGTGAAGTCCCCGCTGACACTGATAAAAAATCACTTTCTGAAATTTTAGCCGCTAATAAAAATCAAAAATCTGAAACCAAGGCAGAAACTGCTGCTCCGAATACTATTCATATCGATCATCGCACCAGTCAAGCCGAAGTAACTTCCGCGCCGGTTTCCGAAAATACCTCTAAGGCTAAAACAGACGATACTGAATTAGCGACAGCTACAGAAGGAACGGAAACCGTAGAATCTGCAGAATTTCCAGAGGCTTCAGAATCTCCAAAAGCCCCAGACACTTCTTCTGATACCTTGAACGTGCCAAATCTCGGAAATTAAAATCCCTACAAAACTGAGTATTCCAAATCTCTGAAATTAAAATCCCCATAAAAATAGTTCCAGCTAGGAACTATTTTTTCGCTAATGATTTTCAAATTAATGGCTTTTTGTTTTAATATTTTTCTGCACGAGTCTTTTTTATTAACGATTCTTTAACGCCAGGCGAATCTGATCTTCCACTGGCAAACCTGCATCGATTTCTTTGAGTGCTTCGGTGGCTTCTTTCAGGTTAAAGCCGAGCGCCATGAGGGCATCGAGCGCTTCGTTGTTTTCCGGCTTCTTCACCTGAATTTCTGCGCCAGTGTAATGACTTGGTAATCCTACCTTATCCTTCAGATCGACGATTACGCGCTCGGCTGATTTTTTCCCCACGCCGCTTGCCTTGCTGATAAAACCGCTATCCGCATTGGCAATCGCATTACGCACTTCTTCTGGCGTCCCCAGAGAGAGAATTGCCATACCAGCCTTCGGGCCAATCCCGTTCACCGAGATTAACATTTCAAAAATTTTCTTGGCCATCAGAGTTGTAAAACCATAGAGGTCTTCCGAGGTCTCACGCACTGCATGATAAGTATAAAATTTCTTGGTTTCTCCTACATTAATTTCTTCAAAATCATTTGCCGAAAGATTCACTTCGTAACCCACGCCATGCACATCCACAATAATCTGCCCGGTGAATTTTTCCGCAATCGTACCTTCTACATGTGCTATCATGTAACTATTTTACCATAAGAAAAAAACGGCTTATCGCCGTTAGATAATTTCATTTGGTAGTACCGACTGGGATTGAACCAGTGACCTTAGGCTTATGAGTCCTACGCTCTAACCAGCTGAGCTACGGTACCACGGTTTGGCGGAAGGGACAGGATTCGAACCTGCGAAGCGTTAACTTGCCGGTTTTCAAGACCGGTGCCATCAACCACTCGGCCACCCTTCCACTAACTATCATACCAGAAATATTCTTCCCCGTAAAGTGAAAAATCATCTTAGGAAAACACACCCGAAAACCCAACAAAAAGTGAAAAATCTCCCTCAGTGAACCAATCAGAAACAACAAAAAGGATTTACTAAACTCTATCAAAAATTCCGCTAAAACTCCAGCAAGAAGTAATCTATTAAGGTTCCCACAAAAAGGAGCCCGCGAAGGCTCCTTCTAAAATTAAGCAGCGTTGGTGAAGACGTTAATCACGTCATCGAGATCATCTACGGCATCCAGTAGTTTATCTACTTTTTCCGCATCCGCCTCGCTCACCTCTACGGTGTTATTTGGCAAATATTTGAGTTCGGCAGAATCTACGTTGAGACCGGCATCGATCAAATTTTTGCGTACCTTCATCAAATCAGTTGGCTCGGTGATAATTTCAATACCATCTTCTTCTTCGTTGGCATCTTCTGCGCCAGCATCTAGAGCGGTCATCAGCGCGTCTTCACCCTTATCTTCGATGAAAATCACACCCTTACGTGCAAATTGGAACATCACAGATCCAGGATCGGCCATGCGTCCGCCATTCTTCGAAAGCGCATTGCGCACTTCTGGCATAGTACGATTCTTGTTATCGGTAGCAATTTCGATAATCAAACCAATACCAGCCGGACCGTAAGCTTCGTAAGTTTCTTCGATTAAAGCTGCAGCATTTTTATCGGCGGCACGCGCAATCGCACGTTCGATGTTCACCTTTGGCATATTAGCCTTGCGAGCTTTTTCTAATACCATCGCAAGAGATGGATTCATGGTTGGGTCGGCACCAGCACGCGCAGCAATCGCGATTTGGTTACCAATTTTGGTGAAGGCTGCACCACGCTTTGCGTCCACGATTGCTTTTTGGCGCTTGGTGGTAGCCCATTTACTGTGTCCAGACATAATAACCCCTTATTTTCTAATAATAATTTTATATCATTATAACATTTTTCCAAAAAAGCAAAAGGGGCGCAAATCTTGCGTCCCTTAAATTTCTTAGCCTGCTTCACTAGATTAAATTAAGTCATTTCTTAAGTTTTCAAATCTTGCTCTAACCATTGGAATTTTGGTTTCCGTGGCCACCGGTTCGAAGTTTCGCATTGGCCAAAACCTCTCCAGGGTATCCCGAAATAATTTTGTGGTAGCATTGAAACTCTCGATGTAATTATCGAATTCTTCAATCGTCCTCGCGATTGATTCGGCACTGTGATAAGATTTTCGTATTCGATGACTATGCATGGTCAATTGGCATTGGTTAAGAAGGCCTTTTGCCGTTTTGTTAATCAATCTTAGGATATTACTCTGATAGGAATTACCCCTTTCGTCCTGACCAATCAGTACGCATTGGGCTTTTACCACGAGCGTCATTCTGTCGATCCTTTCGTTTAATGTCAATGTGATTTCATTAGACATTTTTTGTAACTTAGATTTGTCAAAGAACATAATTTCCCCCTCTTTCTGTAAAATAACAGGCTACCCCTATATTATATCACATTTTGTAATCTTTTACCTCTTTTGCACCATATTCCATTAGTTTGTCAAAATCATGATATTTGGAATAATGGTTGTGCAGTTTATTTCTGAGGTCTTGAAATTCAGGATAACTTGCATCTGGCAAAGTCATAATTGGTTTCCAAGATTCATCAAGTAGGGCTGTTAGAGATTCTTTCAGAATATAGTATTCGCCCTTTGAAAGATTAGAAACCACAGAGTCTGGATTTTCTCGATAATAATAATTAGTTTGAAAATGCATCAGTTCATGTAAAATTCCATCGAGTGGCATCCCCCATAATTCATTATCGATTTTCGCATAGGTAAAAATCACCCCCTCCTCATAATAAACGATCATCGCTGGAAAAGTCGTAATCAAGAATAATAAATCCTCACTCGGTGACACTGCCTCTGGTGAAATTTTATGAATTTCCTTAGCGCGATTCTTTGCACAATCTTTAATTGCTAGGGGATGCTCCGTCACTTCTTCGAGTCGCCTAATCGCTAATTCAAATTTTTCATTTAATTCATCACTCATGATTTGCTTAAATCGCTCCGGCGTCATCTCGATTCGTGCATTTCTTTCTTCGAGGTAGGGGATCAGAATCTTCTTCGCTTCCGAAAAATTTAGCCCCATAATCTTTTCTGCTAC
>CALIJO010000085.1 GCA_938017655.1 uncultured Candidatus Saccharibacteria bacterium | reverse complement strand
CCAGTTTATGTTAATCACGATAACGCTCCGCTTAAAGGTCAAAGTTTTGTCGTCACTGGCACGCTCACCGATCTGGGACGTGAAGAAGCGGAAGATTTATTACGTGAAAAAGGTGCTACCGTTACCAGTTCTGTGACCAAAAACACTACCGCCTTAATCGCCGGCGCTAAACCAGGCGCTTCGAAAGTTACTAAAGCCGAAAAACTCGGTATTAAGATTATTTCCGAAGCGGAATTCCGGGAATTAATTAAATAAACTCAGAGAAATACAAAAATAGGTGCTCTCTTGCACCTATTTTTAGTTTGTCCCCTAGCTCAGAAATTTTGAGTTCTCCTAGAATCCTATTCTTATAGTCTAGGTCGGAATTAAGTTCTCCTAGAATCTTACTCTTATAGTCTAGTTCAGGATTTTTAGTCTTAGTTTTCCGCGAAAGGATTTTTCAATACTAGTTCTGGATTAGCCTCTGCAATACGCATTAGTTCATTATATTTCGCAATGCGTTCCGAGCGTGAGAGGGAACCAGTCTTAATTTGACCCGTACCAAGTCCGACTGCAAGGTGCGCGATGGCACTATCTTCGGTTTCACCCGAGCGGTGTGACATAATTGTGTGGTAGCCAGATTTTTGTGCCAGAACCACCGCGTCGATGGTTTCTGAAAGTGAGCCAATCTGGTTTGGTTTAATTAAAATCGCATTCCCCACTTTTTCGTCGATACCTTTTTGGAGTAATTTTACATTGGTCACGAAGAGGTCATCGCCGACCAACTGCAATTTATTGCCAAGCCGCTCAGTGAGAACTTTCCAGCCCTCCCAGTCATTTTCCGCCAGGCCGTCCTCGATAGAAACAATCGGATATTTTTCTAGCAACCCCTCATACCAGTCAATCATTTCGGTACTGGTCTTGATTTCACCAGAGGTCTTTAATTTATAACCGCCATCTTCATAAAATTCCGAGGAAGCAATATCCATGGCAATGGCTATATCTTTACCGACGACGTAATTCGCTCGCTCAATCGCTTCGCAAATCAGCTCTAAAGGTTCATTATTACCACCGAAAACTTTTGGCGCATAACCACCCTCGTCGCCCACCGTAGTGACGTAATTTTTTTCTTTCAAAACTTTCTTCAAAGCATGAAAAGTCTCAGCGCCCATGCGAATCGCTTCGTTGATATTGGTTGCCGCGGTTGGCATCAACATGTATTCTTGAAAATCCGTGCACCAATCCGCGTGTGCACCACCGTTCATCACGTTCATCATTGGCATCGGTAAAGACATCCGGTC
>CALIJO010000084.1 GCA_938017655.1 uncultured Candidatus Saccharibacteria bacterium | reverse complement strand
ACTCAACAAACTCGATCAATTATCAGAATTTTTTGCTAAGCTTCTTATCGAGGCTCTCTACCGCCGGATTACTCGCCTCACTGCACCGAAAATAATTTCTATCTCCGACTGGGCAAAACAGAACCAAATGAGCAGCCAGTCAGCCACTAATAAAGCTATTCGTGGCACCATTCCAGCTTTTCGCCTGCGTGGTCATTGGATGATCGACTCAGCCTTTCAGGCCGAAGAATACAAGGAATAATAACATTTCTCAAATTTTTCAAGACTTTTCTTCCATTCTAGTTATGCTAAACTATATGTAGTATAAAACGAATTAGGGAAAATATTGTGAATCATAAATTTTTGAAGCTTAGCTCGGGCCTTGCTTTGACCTTAGTTGCAGCCGCCTGGCTTAACACTAAAAACACCTCTGCCCTCTACCAGTCCAGTCTTTCGGCCTATGTTGATAATGTAAAAACTCAAGTTGACGGTGATCTTTTGCTCGATAATCCATCAGTTAAAAGGGAAATGAATCTAAATATCGGTGTCACCGCGAAAAATAAATCCGGCTATAAGGTCGTGGTTAATTCTAAAACCGATAATACTGCATTAAATAATTCTGACCCAGCCAAACCAGATAAGATTGAGTCGATCAGTAGCAATCAAGCGCTGAATAATTTTACTGCGAACACTTGGGGTTATAAATTATCTAGCGCTACTGACTACAGCCCAATCCCAAGCCTCAGTCACCCAGCCACCGTGGCAAATAATACCGAAAAAGAAGTCACTAACCAAAAAACTATCCTCAATCTCGGTATTAACATCGGTGACGACTTGCGTCCTGGCGATTATGTTAATCAGCTTGTGGTTTCCGTAGTGGCGAATACTTATCAAAAAGAGGCCATTATGGATAAGGGCGAAGTTTTCAATAAGGCCATTACTTATCTTGGCAAACGTAGTTCCTCAAACTTCTTTGGTCACGGTCAAGAAATGATCGAGCATTTCCGCCGTAGTGCTACCGCTCCTACTGTAGGCGATAAGGCAATCGAGATTCAAGATAACGTAAATTCAGATTATGTCATCAAAGCTTGGTATAAGGAAGCCGATAAAACCGGTTATTATTATGCAGACAC
>CALIJO010000083.1 GCA_938017655.1 uncultured Candidatus Saccharibacteria bacterium | reverse complement strand
AGTGCCGCGAAGCCAATATTTTGCAATCAAAGCTGAAACCGCCTCGTGATTATAGTAACAAATGTCACCAACTTTGTTGGTAGCGGCGGTGTACTTTTTCCCTACGTCGTGTAAGACAGCGAGTTGAGCGGCTAAGGTGCCACTCAGGCCGGCGTCTACCAAATTGGCAGCCACTAATGCGACGTGATCACGGAGATTTTCGTGGTGATATTTGGAAGTTTGTGTGCCGATTGGGGCGACAACTTCTTCAATATCATCAGGAATAGCTGCACCGTGGATGAACGGATAGGTATAAAAGAATACACTATCACGAACTTCTCGTTCCTGGTAAATATCATTGAAAAGTGCGTCTGGCTGATCGAGAAAATGATAAATTTCCTCAAGGTTGGCCGGTCGATTTTCGCAGATAGCTAACAGCATCAGTCGTTGAGTTTCTGGAATATTTTCAAAATCATCGAGACTTGCATCCCAAAGTTTTTGAAGTGAAATTTTTGAAAAATACTTCGTTAATGTTTTGTTCATATAATCCCCCCCTAAATGTAAAACACCAAAACGACATCTATATTATAGCATTTTTAAGCATAAAAGTCAATGATTAACAGAGGTAAAAAAACAGAGTAGACTGGAGCTACTCTGTTCTTAAAGTGTTTTAATCTAGTGTCTATTCACCAATAATTTGGGTACCAGTTTCACCATTAATGGCGTTAATGGCATTCTCTGGATTGGTAATAATGCAGGTACGATTTTTGCCACTCGAAACGAAGCTAATGCCAGCCTCGATTTTTGGTAGCATGCTGCCGGCGGCAAATTCACCCTTCGCGATATACTTAAAGGCCTCGTCAGCGGTGAGAGTCTTGAGATTTTCTTCATTTTCTTTCTTGAAATTAATCTTGACGTTCTCGACCGCGGTGAGAATTAGTAGAATATCGGCATCGATAGTTTCGGCGAGTTTTTCGGCGGCAAAATCCTTATCGATGACAGCTTCAAGACCGACTAGGCGACCGTATTCGTCGTAATAAACTGGGATACCACCACCACCGCCAGCGACAATAATGGCGCCATTGCCGAGAGCAATTTCGACGAGTTCCGATTCAATAATCGAAAGTGGCATTGGTGAAGGGACCACCTTGCGCCAACCACGACCAGCATCTTCCTTAACGGTGAAATGACGTTCTTTGCTGAGCTTTTTGGCTTCTTCTTCGGTATAGAATGGGC
>CALIJO010000082.1 GCA_938017655.1 uncultured Candidatus Saccharibacteria bacterium | reverse complement strand
AAAGAGGCTCCGCTAGAATAAGTTGCTAATAAAATGTCTGTCTGATAAGACAAAATAGTAGCTAAAGTTGACTGATAAACTTCGATCGTTGGCTTTTTATAGTTTTCTATTCCATTATCTAAATCACTTTGAAGTTTTCGTAATTTTTCTTGAAAATACAGTAAGGCTTCTCGATTTGAAATTAAGCCATCTTTATAATTCTCTTCTGTACTTAAAGTATCTCGTAACCCCATTTTGTGTCTCCTTTAAAAACGATTCGTTAAGTCAATCTGAGATCTCAAGTGATTTTGTTCTACTTCAAATTCATGTCTAAAGTCGATAAATCAACACCCCACTTTTTTGCTCTCTTGAAATCTGCCTCAGTCGGTTCTAATTTTTCATCGATAATACGGCCAGCTTCATCGTACTCAATATAAGTTACTCTCGCCCCTAAAACACAATATGTCTGTGATTTTAATGTGCCGTTTTCATAGTATTTCTTTTGAAGCCCATCAGCTGCACCGCAATCTTGAGGATTGATGCTTTCAATATTTCCATTAGGATAAAACCATACATTCATTCCATGACGAAACCCATCTTTAATATAACCATAATACTCTAATTTACCATCTGGGTATAAATCATAAGCTAAACCTGTAAATGGAATTTCTTCGCCATTTTCGCGTATTATTACGCCCGCGTCGCCCTCTTGGCCACCACCTTCGGCAAATGCTACCGTGCTTTCGCATACGATTCCGCTTGGTTCATTTTGTAAAATAGCCGTGATTTTGCTAGTGCAACTAGATAAAAATTCATCTTCGTAATACTTTTTAATTGTCATTTTATGCTCCAACTTCTTTTAAAATTTGATAATTTGAATCCACTAAAACAGTGCAATTTTGTGGAATTGGTTCTTTAATAATTGCATTTGGCGAAATTTTGACATTATCACCTATGGTTATAGCGCCATAAATTCTAGTTCCACCACCTATTTGAACATTATTACCAATAATGGGATGGCGCTTTTCATTTTTATTTGAAGCAATTTTTCT
>CALIJO010000081.1 GCA_938017655.1 uncultured Candidatus Saccharibacteria bacterium | reverse complement strand
TGATTTTGTTACCAATATTTTCTTGAGTTTTTTGGATATTTTCCATTGCTGCTTTTGTCATGTGACGCTTAAATCTGGCCGCACGTGAATAATATTCAAGGGTCAGCTTTTTAATTTCGGAAGTTAAGTCAATTTTGGTTGAACCGAATTTTGCGCTGAATTTATCACGTAATTTCAAAGTGGCTACGGTCGTAAAAATAATATCAATTACTAAAACCACTAATAATATAGCATTTATTGATTCGATCATTGGCCAGGAGAGTGATGAAACTAAATGTAAAATAAATGGATGTAAGCCATATTTAACTAACATGCCACCTAACCCAAAGCCTAGCGAGGTCTCGAGCGAGACGCGGCCGTTTAGATTAAAGCGTGTGGTTTCTGAGTAATCCCACCAGCGCACGCGAAAGATTTTTTCCATTACCACACTAGTGATATATTCAATCACCGTACAGATTAAGGCAAAAATAAAGAATTCAGTATACCATTCGAAATGAATTTCTTGCGTTAAGATTAAGAATGAAATCATTCCTACGCCGTAGATTGGACAGATTGGTCCGAAGAGAAATCCACGGTTTTGGAATTTACGTTGTTCAATGCTAATCCAAGTAGATTCAAAAAACCAGCCAATAAAAGAATAAATCATGAACATCAAAAACCAGAAGCTTACAAACCTGAATACTTCATGAATTTCAAACATTACTTATCTATTTTAACATGAGAGGTCGGGATTTGTTTATGTTAAAATAAAAGTAATGATTTAGTTATTTTTGAATTTTAAACCACTACTAAACTTAATAAAAACAAGGAGAATAAATGTTAATTTCTGAAAATGTCCCGATTAAAAATCTCGTCACCATGCGTATTGGTGGTCCAGCAAAATATGTCATCGAAATCAAGTCCAAAGATGAAATTCCAGAAGCTTATCAATTCGCTGCTGAAAAAAATCTTCCAGTCACTATACTCGGTAATGGCGCTAATACCTTCGCCACCGACGAAGGTTATCAAGGTGTGATCTTGCTCGATCGAATTCTCGGCATCTCGCAGCTTTCCCCTGAAGAAATCGAAGCCGCTTACGACGCCGAGGTAAGAACTGAAGCTGAAAAAGAAGGCTACGGTTATTTCCGTGCTAATGGTGGTGAAATCTGGGACTCTCTGGTCAACTTCACCGCTGCCCTCGGTTATTCTGGCATCGAAGCGATGGCTGGTATCCCAGGTACCGCTGGTGCCTCTCCAGTTCAGAACATCGGCGCCTATGGTCAGGAAGTTACTCAGGTGATTGTTTCTGCCGATGTTTACGATCTACAGGAAAAAACTTTTAAAACCATCCTTGCGAAAGATATGCAGATGAGCTACCGTAAGTCCATCTTTAATTCTGGCGAAAGCGTCGGTCGTTACTTTATCTATTCCATCGTCATTCGTTTGAAAAAAGGTCAACTTAATCCACCATTCTACCGCTCCTTGCAGGCCTACGTCGATGAGCATCAAGAAACTGATTTTTCGCCAAGTAATATCGCACGCATGGTTCGTGAAGTGAGAAACTCTAAGCTTCCAGATCCAGAAAAAATCGCCAGCGCCGGTAGCTTTTTCAAAAATATTTACCTCACTGACGAGGAGGCCGACGAGGCCGAGGCGCGTGGTATCGAAGTTTGGCGCAATGCTAAAGAAGTCGGTCCAGATTCTCCAGAGAAACGCACTAACTTAGTCAACTCTGGCTGGCTTCTCGAACATGCTGGTCTTAAAGGCCAGGTCTTCCATGGTATGAAAGTCAGTGAAAAGGCCGCTCTAATTTTGATTAACGAATCTGCCGAAACCTATGCTGATCTTGCCGCCGCTCGTGCTGAAATCGCAAAAATTGTCTTCGATAAATTCGGCTTAAAGATCGAACAAGAACCGGACGAAATTAAATAAGGAGCTCCATGGTTAAAGAATTAAACGGTCGTGAATTAGTTGGATTTATTAAGGAGCGTCAAGCTCATCAGGTAAAGGCCCTCCGTTCGCGTAAAATCCGTCCAAAATTAGTCATTATTCGCGATTCAAATAATCCCGTCATCGAAAAATATGTCAGTCTGAAGAAAGCTTACGGTGAAGATATTGAAATCGAGGTGATTGACCAAGTAGTAAATCCTACCAAGGAAGCTATTCAATCCGCCATCGAATCTGCTAATCAAGACAGTTCGGTTTCTTCGATAATTTTGCAACTTCCACTGCAAAATCCTGAGTGGACTGAGGAGCTGGTCTCCCTGATCGCTCCCGAAAAAGACGTCGATGGTTTGACTGGCAAAAGTCGCTTTGATAGTGCTACGGCTACGGCGATTAACTGGCTGCTCACTGGTTACGGTATCGAACTGAATAATAAATCTATCGCCATTGTCGGCCGTGGACGTTTGGTGGGTGAACCGCTCATTCGTATGTTCACGAATTCCAATCTTCGCGTTTCGGTTTTTCATCGTGGCTCTGATTTTTCTGAACTTAAAAATCACGATGTCATTATTACCGCCACGGGTAATCCTCATCTCATTACTTCTGAAATGATTCGCGAAGGTGCGGTGATTGTCGATGCTGGTACCGCTAGTGAAGGTGGAGTGATTCTCGGTGATATTAACGATGAAATTCGCGCACGTACTGATATCTCCGCTATTACTCCAAAAATCGGTGGCGTAGGTCCACTTACTATTGGCGTCCTATTCGAAAATGTTCTGGCCTCTGCTGCCGAAAATCAAACACATTAATTAAAAATTAAAAAGGGTGAGTCATGCAAGTAAAATCAAAGAAAAATTATACCGGTCCAGTCGTCCTTGTGGTGATGGATGGAGTGGGTATCCGTCAGGAAATCGAAGGCAATGCCGTGGCGCTAGCCTACACTGAGTTTTTACATCAATTGGAGGAAAATTATCCTAAGTTAGCCCTTCAAGCTTCCGGTGAGGCGGTGGGTATTTTGGCTGGTCAAATGGGTAACTCCGAAGTGGGGCATAATGCGCTTGGCAGCGGTCAAATCATTAAGCAGGGTATTGCTAAAATTAATCAAGCTTTTTCTACCGGTGAAATCTGGCAATCCAGCGCTTGGCAGGGGGCTATCGAAAATCTCAAAACCCACCAGTCCACCCTACATTTTTCCGGAATTTTCTCTGATGGTGGCGTACATAGTGAGTTATCTCATCTATTTGCCATGCTAAGACGCGCTGCCGAATCTGGTATCAAAACTATGCGTGTACACGCGGTCTTCGATGGTCGCGATGTTGCTCCGCAGTCGGCTGAAAAATATCTCGCCATGTTTAACCAAGCGGTCACAGAAATCAAAGCCGAGTTCGACGTCGATATTCAAATTGCCTCTGGCGGTGGTCGCATGGTCTTCATTGCCGACCGCTATCAAACTGATTGGTCGATCGTGGAACGTGGCTGGCAGGCCTTAGTTCATGGCCAGGCTGCTCATTACTTTAATTCTGCGGACGCGGCAATTAAATTTTTCCGTGAATCTGACCCTAGTCTCCAGGATCAGTACCTTCCAGCTTTCGTAGTGACGGACCAGGAAAAGCGTCCCGTCGGTCTAGTCCAGCCGCACGATAGTTTCATCTATTTTGATTTTCGTGCCGATCGCGCCCTTGAAATTGCCGAAGCTTTCTGCCTTGATGATTTTACGGGGTTCAATCGTGACACCGAGCAGAACCAGAAATTACCGATTTACTTTGCCAGTCTCACCGAATATGATGTGGACCGTCATTTTCCGGAGCATACCTTGGTCGCACCAGTCGAAATTCATCACACCTTGCATGAATATTTGGCTGCCAAAAATCTCACTCAGTTAGCCTGTTCTGAGACTGCCAAGTTTGGCCACATCACTTACTACTTTAATGGTAACAGTTACGAGTCACTGCCTGGCGAAGAATTCCTTGAAGTTAAATCCGATACGCGTCCTTACGACGAGCGTCCTTGGATGAAATCCGCGGAAATTACTGACGCCGTTATCGAAAAAATGGCTAATTTTGATTTTGTACGAATTAACTTTGCTGGTGGCGATATGGTGGGGCATTTTGGTGAGCTCGAGCCAACCGTAGTTGCTATGGAAGCCATAGATTTGCAACTTCAGCGCCTCGCGAAAAAGGTTGATGAGCTAGGCGGTATGATGTTAATTACTGCCGATCACGGTAATGCCGAGGAACTTTTCGATACTACCACCCACCAAGCTAAAACTTCACATACCACTAATCTCGTCCCCTGTTATTTTTACGATAATACCGAGTTTAGTCAGTACTATCGACTAAAAAACTTGCCTGATGCCGGCCTCACCAATATCGCCGCCACTATTGCTGACCTCTTAATTAGTGAACACTCTGAGTATTGGCGCGACTCCTTGATTAGTTTTAAATAACTTGTTACCTGCTCTAACTCCTCAAGGTGTTGCACTTGAGATGTCAACTCAGGTTAAGAGGTGTTATCTGGGGAAAATATGGTATAATGCAGAAAAGGAGAAAAAATGCAGAAAATTACCAAAGCCATTATTCCTGTGGCCGGATGGGGTACCCGTCGTCTACCGATTACTAAAGTTATTGAAAAATCCATGTTACCAGTCGGTAACCGTCCGCTCGTCGATTATTCCGTGCAAGAACTCATTGAAGCCGGCGTCACCGATATCTATATGGTGGTCAGCAATACCGAACCTTGCCAAGTTCGCGAATTCTACTCGGACAATATTGTGCTGAATGATTATCTAATCTCGCGCGGTAAGGGCGACCGTGTGGCTCTCACTAAAACTCTCCCAGAGCACGTTAAGATCCATTACATTGCTCAAGACGCCAATAGTAAATACGGTACCGCCGTACCTGTGGCTATGGCTGCTGAGGAATATAATCTCAATGAGCCAGTGATTGTCTATATGGGAGACGACTTTATCTGGAATCCAGAGGGCGAATCTGCTGCCACTTCTCTGATTAATTCTCTTCAATCTGAAACCGACTCCGCTATTCTTGGTGTCGAAATTCCTAAAGAAAAAGTTGATAAATATGGTGTTCTTGAAGTTCAGGACGGCAAGCTTACTAATGTGGTCGAAAAACCATCCGTCGAAGAAGCTCCATCTAACCTGATTAATGTCAGTAAGTACATTCTTTCTGCCGATTTATTGCAAAAGATCGTCGCCTATGTCAATGAGCATGACTTTGGCCCAACTGACCAGGAATATATGATTACTGACCCAATTTACGATTACATCAAACAAGGTCAAACCATGCGCGTCGCTTCCACTTCTGGTCAATATCTTGACGGTGGCTCGGTCGAGGGCTGGGTGCATGCCAACAATGTAGTTTGTGGCGTCAAAGAAGCCTAAAATCTGAAAAATTCTCCGAATAAGGCCTCGCATAGAGGTCTTATTTTATTTTCAAAATATACCATCCATGATATAATATTTATGGTTTATTAGGAAAGGTTTTTATGAAACAAAAAACTTATCAAGAAGAAATCGGCGCCATTATCACTAATCTGCGCCGTGAAAAGGGCATTACTCAGGGTGAGCTCGCGAAGATGATTGGCACCTCTCAATCCGCCGTCCATCGTATCGAAAAAGGTGATCAAAATACTTCTCTCGAAATGATTAAGAAAATTTCCTCCGCGCTCGGTCATCAGATTTTGGCCGTCAGCGACTCTTCTTTTCAGTCTTATCGTATTAATGGCGGCAAGACACTCAGCGGCTCTATTACCGTTAATTCTTCCAAAAATGCTGGCGTAGCCCTGCTTTGTGCTGCCCTACTTAACCGTGGCCGCACTACGCTAAAAAAACTTGCTCGTATCGAAGAAGTTTTTCGTATTATCGAGGTGCTTGAGTCTATCGGCGTGAAATGTCGCTGGGTTAATCGCCAAAAAGATTTAGAAATCACTCCTCCACGTGAGCTCAAGCTTGATGAAATGGATCTCGCTGCCGCCCGCAAAACTCGCTCAGTTCTCATGTTGATGGGCCCACTGCTCCATTTTTATAAGGAATTTGCCCTGCCTTATGCTGGTGGCTGTTCTCTTGGTACTCGCACTGTCGAGCCACATCTTCGCGCCCTTTCAGTTTTTGGCTTAAATGTCGATGCTACTACTCATACTGGTTTTTACGAGGCTAAGGTGGATCAAAAAGTGCTTCACGATGAATCCGGGAAACGTATTGTCCTTATCGAACGTGGTGACACGGTGACGGAAAATATTCTTATGGCCGCTGCGCTTTATCCTGGTCAAACCACCATCGTGGGGGCTTCGCCAAACTACATGGTACAAGATGTCTGTTTCTTCCTGCAGGACCTCGGAGTTAAAATTGAGGGGATCGGTACTACTACACTCGTAGTTCATGGTCAAAAATGCATCGATAAGGATGTGGAATATTATCCTAGCGAAGACCCGATCGAAGCTATGTCTTTTCTGGCAGCTGGTTTAGTCACTAAATCTGAAATTACCATTACGCGCGCCCCGATTGAATTTCTTGAAATTGAGCTCGAAGTTTTGCGTTCTATGCACGCGAAAATTGAGCGTTCTGAGGAATACTTCTCTTATAATGGCCGTACTCGTCTAGTCGATTTGCATATCCTAAAATCCAACCTAGTGGCACCGGCTGACAAAATTCATCCCATGCCATTCCCAGGTCTCAATATTGATAGCCTCCCATTCTTCACCGTGATTGCCGCCATGGCTAAAGGGCGCACCTTGATTCATGACTGGGTTTTTGAAAATCGTGCGATTTATTCCACTTACCTCACCAACCTAAACGCCAAGGTAGAATTACTCGACGCACACCGTTTTTACGTCTCTGGCCCGACTAATTGGCGCGCGGCTGAACTCGTTTCACCTCCAGCTCTTCGTCCGGCTGTAGTCTTACTGCTCGGCATGTTGGCTGCCCCTGGCGTTTCTATCTTACGCAACGTCTATTCGATTAATCGCGGTTATCAAGATTTTGCCCGTCGCCTCAATCACTTGGGCGCCGACGTTAAACCGTTGGTTGGCATCTAGGATCCTAATTAGATATTTCTTAGATAGAAACATCGCATCCATTGCAGCATAAAAATATCAGGTTCCGCGTGGCCTGATATTTCTTTGCTATAATAAAGGTAATGCTCAATATCCAGCAAAATTTCAAGCGCTTCAAAATTCGTCATCTTCTGGCGCTAATTTTCTTGTTTGTGGTGGCCCTGCTTGCTGGTTTTATTAGTCAAGCCAACCAGACTTTTATGAATGCCAATTTTGTGAAAAAATATTTTAGTGAAAATCCCACTTACTATGCGATCAAAGTCTCTCAAACTAAATCTGCCATTATCGACCGCTTTTATGGCTCAGGCAATCAGGAATTTACTAACACTATGAATTCGGAGATTGTTAATTTCGCGCAAAATCTTCCAGATAATCAAATCATGCCGGGCGAGGTTATGTATAATCTTCAAACTCTGCAGAATAACTTTCCGAAGCTGCTTGGCCAACTAATTCTGCCCGAGGAGTATCAAAAATATCAGAATCTCATCATCGATAATATTTATCAAATTCCTAGCAATATTGATCTCGAACAAACCCTGATGGATAATTTTTCTGCCAAGATTGATCACTCTCTCGCGGAGTCTGGTCAATCGATTAATTCCGCCGTGTTAAATGCCACTACGCATTATATTGTGCAAGTTTACCTGGGCCAACTCACCATGCACGATACCATTCATGAGATAAAGCAAAATTTTGCCATTACCAAGAAATACATGGATATTCTCACTCTGATTATCTTGATTAGCCTCCTCGCTCTAATTGTGCTAAATTATTTCCTCTACGATTTAATGGGATGGCGCATTTTTATTTTTACTATCACGTTATTACTTTTTCTCGCCAGTTATCTCGCTTCAATGTCTATCTGTCAGCAAATGATTCAGCGGATATTTGTCGTTAAGTAGCGTATAATTAATCTATGAATCTTTTTACTGCTGGATTAAATCCCGCCCAAGCTGACGCTGTCGAAACTCTTTCTGGACCGCTCTTGATTTTGGCTGGTGCTGGTTCTGGTAAAACTAAAACTCTCACGCATCGTATTGCGAACTTAATTACTCATGGAATTTTGCCTTCACAAATTCTTGCAGTCACTTTTACCAATAAAGCCGCCAGAGAAATGCGCGAACGCCTTTTTCATCTCTTGAAGCAAGCCTCGAAAGAAACTGATCAATATCCTGATAGCCTGAAATCTTTCTTCTCTTCCGATCTTTTTGCGACTACGGAAGTGCCACGCAATTTTATGCCGTTTATGGGTACCTTCCATGGTATCTGTGTCAAAATTTTGCGTATGGAGGCTGAAAATCTTCATCTTGACCGCAATTTTCTGATTTATGACACTTCTGACCAGGAAGCTTTGATTAAGCGCGCGATTAAAAATCTCCGATTTGAAGATAAGAATCTCCGTCCGAAAACTATTCAAAGTACTATATCGAGCTCGAAAAATGCCGGTGTCTTGCCGGAAGAATATGAGGCTTCCGCCAGTTACCCTCAGCAAAAAAATATCGCCAAGGTTTTCTTCGAATATGAAAAACTCAAGGCCGCTGCCTCTGCTCTTGATTTTGATGATTTGCTTTTGAAGACCGTGGAGCTTTTTGAAACCAATCCAGCCGTGCACCAAAAATGGCAGACCCGTTTCCGTCATATCTTGATCGATGAGTATCAGGACACCAACCATGTGCAATATCGTCTGATTAAGCTTCTCACTGGTCCTGAACAAAATATTTGCGTAGTGGGCGACGACTGGCAGTCAATTTACTCTTGGCGTGGCGCCGATTTTCGTAATATCTTGCACTTCGAGGCGGATTTTCCGGGCGCCAAAGTCATCAAGCTCGAGCAAAATTATCGCAGTACCGGCAATATTCTAAGAGCCGGCCAGCAAATCATCGAGCATAATAAAACCAGAAGCTCCAAGGAGTTATTCACCGAATCTGGTGATGGTGAAAAGGTGAAAATTCAGGCTCTTAATGACGAATCGGCTGAAGCCAGTTTTGTGGCACTGAAAATCATCAATCTCCTAGCTAATGCCAAAAATGAGGTGAGTAATTTCTCGGATTTTGCCGTGCTTTATCGTACTAACGCGCAGAGTTTCGCCCTGGAAAAAGCCCTGATTTCACGCGACATTCCATATAAGATTATCGGCGGCATTCGTTTCTATGATCGCAAGGAAATTAAAGACGTTTTAGCTATTCTAAGGCTCGTGCTTAATCCACGTGATCGTGTTTCTTTCGAACGGGTGACGAAGAATATTATTTCTGGCATCGGTCCAGCTAGTTTGGAAAAAATCTATCTCGTACTCGGCTTGGACGGTGCATTAACCGACCCGGATGTCGATCAAGTTCTCACTGGTAAGGCCAAAAATAGTTTCTTGCGTCTACAAAATTTCCTCAAGACTATCGACCGCACCGCTAACCCTTCGGAGATTATTACTGAAGTAATTAATTATTTCGATTTTGCTAGCCTCGTCGATGATGGCACGCCAGCTACTACTGAGCGTCAGGAAAACCTCGACGCTCTAGTCGGTAACACCAAAGATTTTGATACTCTCGAGGATTTTTTGGCCGACTCCGCTCTGATGTCTTCTTCCGATGAATCAACTCGTGATAATTCCGTCACCCTTATGACACTTCACGCGGCCAAGGGTCTTGAATTTCCAGTCGTCTTCATCGTTGGTATGGAGGAAGGCCTTTTCCCAAGTTCTATGAGTTCCGATGAGGATAGCATTGAAGAGGAACGTCGTCTGGCTTATGTCGGGGTGACTCGCGCCAAAAAACGACTCTTCCTTACTTTTACCTCTGTGAGATTCTTACATGGCAAATCTAATGTCAATACGCCATCCCGCTTCCTGGCCGAGCTTGGTTATCAACCAGATCTCTTTAATGAGTTTGCCGATAATAGCTTCGGTAGCAGCTACGGCAATGGTTTCAGTAATAATAACGGCAACAATTTCGGTAATAAATTCAATCACAATCACGATCGTAGCTGTAGTTTTGATGACGACTTTGCTGATGATCCTTTTGATTCTTATGATAGTTATTCTAGACATTCAAAATCAAAATCTCAGCCAAGCAAAAAATTCGACCCATTCTATGATGATATATTCTACGACGATGAGGGAATCGACTTTTAAAAAAATAACCCCACCAAGGGTTATTTTTTTTGGGATTATTTTTCTTTAATTTTGTTTAGTAATTTTTCGTATTCTAATAAATCCAGGTTTGCTGGCCTTGCATCTAAGTCAATCCCAAGTTCTTCAAAAATCTTCACGATTTCTTCACGACTACACCCGGTAAAATGTGGTAACATCCCTTGAAGTTTTTTGCGTGGATTTGCGAAGCACTGCTTCACGAATTTCAAAACTTCTTCTGAGACTAAGGCTTTTTCTCGGGGATAAAATATTACCGAAGCTGAATCAACTTTTGGTGGTGGGGTGAAAAGTTCACGTTCCACGAAAATCCCCCCTTCTACCTCGGCATAATTTTGCACGAATAAAGTCAGAAACGAGTAGCGACCTTTTTCTTCAAGAATTCGATCCGCCACTTCCTTTTGCATCAGAAGTACGATTTTTACCGGTTTTTTCTCGAGTAGTAATAATTTACGAATAATTGGGCTAGTGATATAGTAAGGAATATTTCCGACTACGGAAAATTCTCCAGCAAGTTGATTAAAATCAAAATCCAAAACATCGGCATTAATCACTTCCAGGTTTTTGCCAGGGAAGGAATTTGGTAAGTTGTGGGCCAATTTCTCATCAAATTCAATCGCCACGACTTTCGGAAAACGCCTGAGCAGTGAACTTGTCAGTGTACCGAGGCCCGGTCCAATTTCCACGCAGAAATCCACTTCACTTCTCGCGCTTTCGGCAATTTCTTCCAAAGTAAAACGATCTTTTAGCCAGTTCTGTCCCAGGGATTTTTTGTTCTGTAACATTGTTTCTCCTAGTACCAGTGATGACTGCTCCAGAAAGCCCAGGCCTGACTCCAGCCACCGTAGCGTCCGGTCACATAGTCAATCATCCAGCGAATTTGCGTCACTGGATTAGTTTTCCAGTCGCTACCAGCTGAAGCCATCTTCGAGCCTGGAAGTGCCTGAGGGATACCATAAGCGCCTGATCCAGCATTAGTGGCATCATAACGACATCCTGATTCGCGCATAATTAAAGTCAAAGCTACGTAAAGGTCATTTTCTGAAACGCCCGCACTTCTGGCGTAATTTGCACAGGTTCCCCAATCTGGTGGAATGGATTTTTTACTACCAACCTTGGTCACCCTAGCTACTGGCTGCTTAATAATATTAGTTGAAACTAACTCGCGTGAAACCTCCACGTTGTTTACCATATTAATCTTATAGATTGATTGCTTGCGACCTACCTCGCCCATAGTTTCAAGTTTGGTTTGACCCGTTGCTATACTTGCGTCATTCTCAGTTTTTTCTTCATAAGGAATTTCTTCTTCCACGGTTACTTCATGGCCACCCGTATGGGTCAGGCGATACTTTGTCGATAATCCAGCTTCCAAAATGTCGTGGTCAGCCACCTTGGTCACTACATCACCGTCATAAACATTGAAACCCGCTTCCTTGAAAAGCGCTTTTTCATCCGTAGTCGCAGTCATTAAAAATACCGTCTTCTGTCCGTCACTCAAGGTAACGGGTTTAGCACGGTAAATATTGATGCGATAATTATCAGAATTAATCCGTTCCGTACGGACAGGCTCCACCTTATCATAATTTTCTACGGCAATATTTGAGCGCTTCAAAGCTTCTTCGACGGTATTAGCGTTAGTTTTAATCGTCAAGGTTTTATTATCGGCAAAAAATGTCACATAATGCATATCCGAAATTTCTCCAGTATCTGGATCTTTAGTTTCGGCAAAAGCCGAGCGGACTCTTGAAAAACCAAAGATTAATCCGGATAAAACTAGCAAAAAAGCGCTAAAAATATATAGCGTCTTATAAGTCTTGGCTATTTTGAAAGCACTACTCACCTAATTATTATAGCATATCGTGATTTATTGATAAAGTTTACGCTAATTTATGATAGAATAAACTTAAGAGTTATCACATAAAAAGGATGTTTCATGAATCAAGCAGACAGCAGCGAAGACTTTGCTAATTTAATGGAAGAATTAAATAATTACACCCCCGAAAATAAATCTGAAAATACTAATTCTTCGACTCAAGCTCCCGAAGGTTTTTCAACTATTGGCTTAGATAAGCTTGATGCGGCTTCTGATACTAATCAGCCAGTCACCATAGCTCCATCTGCTGATTTTGCTTCTTCTATGAATCAAACTGCTACCACTTCTGCTACAACTAAAAACTCAGACGATCTAACCGCACCTAGCCATGCCTCACTTCCGCCACTGATGAATTTGGATGGTACGGAAAATACAGAGGCCACTAAGTCTGCCGAGGCCACCAAGGATTCTGCTTCTGACAGTGTTGATTTTACTAGAGAAGGCCACACCGACGATACCGAAAAGACCAAACATGAAAAATTCCTTGAAGACCAAGAAAAAAATCCGTTGAAAGCTGCCGAGCCAGTGCCAGGTTCCATCGGTAGTGCAGTTTCTTACCATGATTACGAAAAAGAGAAAAACGAAGAAGCTACCAAGGCGCAGAATCCGAAGAAGCTAGCACTTAAGCTTGATTCTAAAATGATCGCCATTATTGCGATTGCGGGTGTTTTTGCCATTTTGGGTATTATTTTCTTAATCAATGCCCTGGGTAATCAGCCTAAGAAATCTTCTCGCGCCAGTAATAAGAGCACCGTCGTTGCTAACGAAAATCAAATTCTTGAATGTACGTCAAAAGTTTCCGAGGAGAATAGCACTAAATATGGTGCCACTTCAGGTGAAATTACCAAAATTTTTACTTACAATCAAGGCTCTTTGTCTACTATTGAAATTCGTACGGTTTATGAATTCAGTTCTTCCGAGTCTGCCAAAACCGCTAAAGAGTCCATCGATTCTGAGAATCAACTCACCGATAAAAATGGTCGCACCGAAAAAACCGAAAATCATAAGACCACCACTTCTGGTCTTGACGGTAAAATCGTCTCTCTTTCGGTCACTGTAAAATCGGAAGACCTCGAAGCGTATCAGAAGACTGATGATTTTAAAAATCAAAGTTTCGCTACCGCTGACGCTGATGGTAAACTCAATCTTTCGATTAATAATGTTCTCACTACTCAAAATCTCCAGGGTTTCTCTTGTAGCATTACCGAATAGAAGATTCAAAAGAGGCTTCCTGGCCTCTTTTTTTGATTTGAGCAAATACTTGATTTTTGCTATAATTGTTAGGAAATTATGAAAAATATCTATATTACCACCGCTATACCATATGTTAACGGCTTGCCACATATTGGACACGCCGAAGATTATTTACTTGCCGATATTTATAAACGTTACCAGGAGCTTCTTGGTAATTCTGTGCGTTTTCAGGCTGGTACCGATGAGCATGGTAATAAAATTGAGAAAAAAGCTAAATCTCTTGGTCTCGATACGCAAAAATATGTTGACGCTAATGCCAAAAAATTCCAAGAATTCATTGCGCGTTTTGATGTAAAATACACAGATTACATTCGTACTTCCGATCCAGAACACATGCAGCGCGTGCAAGAAATTTGGCAAAAACTTTCAAAACATATTTATACCGCCAGCTATGACGGTTGGTATTGTGAGGGCTGTGAAAGTTTCGTCACTGAAAAAGAATACGCCGAAAATCAAGGTATCTGTCCAGATCATCAAACGCCATACAATCATCTTTCTGAATCAAATTATTATTTCCGCATCAGTGATTTTAAAGATGAAATTCGCGCCAAAATCGAAAGCGGTGAGATGCAGATTTTACCAGAATTTCGTAAAAATGAAATTTTGAAACTTCTAGCCGATGCGCCAGATGTTTCAATCTCGCGTCCAAAGTCTCACCTCTCTTGGGGTATTCCAGTGCCAGGTGACGATTCCCAGGTGATGTATGTCTGGATGGATGCCTTAACTAATTACATCACCGTGCTTGGTTATCCGGATCAGGATATTTCCAAGTTTTGGCCAGCCATGGTCAGCATTGTTGGTAAAGATATTCTGCGCTTTCACGCTATTTTGTGGCCAGCCATCTTACTTGGTCTCGGCCTACCTCTCCCGAAGACTCTTCTTTCACATGGTTTTATCTTGGCTGATGGCCAAAAAATGAGTAAGAGTATCGGTAATGTCGTGGACCCGATTGAGGTGCTTGATAAACATGGCGTCGATGCCTTCCGCTATTTCTTCTCTCGCCATATCGATACCTTCCTGGATTCTGATTTCTCTTGGGAAAAATTTGAAAATGCCTATAATAATGAACTCGCGAACGACTATGGTAACCTCGTTCAGCGTTTAGCCACCCTCTGCAAAAAGAATCAGGTCAGCCTCACGGATGCGCCAGTTCTTGAATTCACGCCGGAATATCGTGAACTGATGGATAATTTTAACTTCTCTGGCGCTATTGATTATGCTTGGAGCCAGGTGCAATTAATTAATAAACACATCGAAGATCAAAAGCCATGGACTGTGGCTAAGACTGATCCAGAAGCCGCTAAGCAAATTCTAGTCAATCTCGTGAATGAACTTCTCCTGGTTAATCACTTACTTAAACCGTTCCTCCCAATTACTGCCACGATTGAACAAATTTTTACGGACTCTGAAATCGCCCCACCAGCTACCCCACTCTTCCCGAAAGAGCGCTAAGAAAATAGCCCCATAACGGGCTATTTTTTGATATATAATATAAAACTAAAAATCCTATCCGAAATTTATTTATAAAAATAAGACCCTCGCGTGGGGTCTTATTTAATTTGCTACAGATTATTTGCAGCACTTGTCGTGATGCTTTTCTTCACAGCATTCACATTCACAATCATCAGAAAGTGCTTTAGCTACATCAGCCACGAAGAAGGCAAGGATACCTGCTACAAGTGGGGTGATAATGTGAACCAAAGATTCGAGAGCTACGGTACCCATCAAAGCGTCAAATTTCTCAGCAGAAGTTGGGAAAATTTGGTACATGATAGCAATAGCTGGGTTCAAGATGAAGTTATTGCGAAGCTTGAAGAAGCTGTCGGAAAGAATCAAACAGAAGAGAACTGCGAGAGTTACACCACCAGCGATGATGGCTGCGTAGGTGAAAGCACTTTTCTTGTGATTGTATTCTTGAGCACGGTTGAAGAAGAATGCTACGGTGAAGACACCGACGAATTCGATCAACATGTATTTCCAGAAGTCACTGCCAGTTGCTGCGGTAAGAGTTGGAAGTTCAGCGCTGGCGCCACTAGCGGTGCGGAGTCCGCCGATAATTAATAAACCAAGCCATGCACCGACGACCTGAGCTACGATGTAAAGTACGCCACGAATTGCAGATACACGACGAGTCGCCATCATGCCGATTGTAGTGGCTGGGTTAAGATGCGCACCTGAATAAGCAAAAACTGCCAAGGTGACCGCAAGGAAACCGAACAAGATATAAAGTGGTTGTTGGATTCCGAGGGTCAGTAGAAGCATCGAGAGGAACATAGTTCCGATTACTTCACCGATTACTGCACCCCAAATACGTGGAGTTTCGAAAATCGTTAAAATATTCTCACCTTCAGGATATTTACGAGCGAAGAAACCCTTGAATGGATTTTTGCTTTCTTTAATTTTCTTTTCTACTTTGAGGACTTCTTTTGTTATTTTCTTTTCAGCCTTCTCAGTCGCTTTTTTGCTATCGTCGACAACTTTTTCGACGACCTCGATAACCTCTTCTTTAATTTCGGTTACCTCTGGTGTATTTACAGTCGTTTTTGGCTTGTGTGCAGACTTTTTAGTCTTTTTTGCCATTTTACCTCCTTAATAATATTAAAAAAATTATATCATAATATGATAAACTATGGTAATGTATATCGAAAGGAAAAGATGGGCGTAATTGTACAAAAAGATCAAGATAAAAATGCAGATCTCACTCAAAGAATTACCGCAGACCTTCGAAATCGTGCCAGGATGCAAGCTAAAATGAGTGATCCTGACTTGGTGGAAGATTCTGATTATGCTAAAGACCTTAAAACTACTAGTAAATTTGGTTGGTTTTGGCCAGTATTAATCATCCTCGCAGTGATTTCTTTAATCTTCATTAAATTCTTCTAAAAATCTGCATTAGTCGCGTCTAATTGGCGCGATTTTTTGTTCCCAATTCGTCTTCAACTTCACCTCAAAACAGAGTATAATAGAAGAAGTTATGGAATTGGAACAGCTAAAAGCCGAACTTAAATCTCTCGGCGAAGAATACGCAAAAATGAAGACCTTAGCTCCCGAAGAGCGCAAGGCTTTTGGTCAAGCTTTGAATCAAAAAAAGCAGGCCGTTATTGAACAAATTAAGGCCCTCGAAGCCGCTAAGAAAAATACGGCCGTGAAGGCGATCGATCTTACCGCCCCATTCGACGTCAATCAATCGAAAATTACTTTTCATCGTGGCAGTCGCCATCCCCTAATGATCGAACTTGATCGTGTGATTGATATTTATTCCCGTATGGGTTTCGAAGTCATGGAATCTACTCAGCTTGACGATGAATTTCATATGTTCGAATCTTTGAACTTCCCAGAAGGTCATCCAGCTCGTGATGGTTATGATACTTTCCGCACCAAGGAAGGTTTTATCCCGCCTGCCCATACCTCTACCATGCAATATCGCGCGCTCACTTCGAGGTTAGATAATCTTAAAAAAGACAGCCAGATTGCCGTGGTGATTCCAGGTCGCGTCTTCCGTAATGAAGATGTTGATGCTACTCATGAACATACTTTCTATCAATGCGAAGGTGTCTTTGTTTCCAAAACCGCTAATATGTCCGAAATGCTCGGCGTCTTAAAAAATTTCTTTGAAACCTATTATGGTGAAAAATTGCGTATCAAAACCCAACCTGGCTTCTTCCCATTCACTGAGCCATCTCTAGAATTGCTCGTCGAAAAACCAGCTTCTCTTGGTGGTAAGGGCGACGGCTGGCTCGAACTTATGGGTTGCGGTATGATCCATCCGAATGTCTTAAAATCTGCCGGCATCGACCCAGAAGTCTACCACGGATTTGCCTGGGGTGGCGGTATCGACCGTCTAGTTATTATGAAATATCATCTCAATGATATTCGCTTCTTTGAATCAGCCAAACTTGAATTTTTGGAGGAATTTTAATGCTTATTTCACTTAATAAAATCAAACAATATGTCGGCTCCATCCCAGTTTCCGATGAGGAGTTAGTAAAATTAATCGGTTCACGTCTCGTCGAAGTCGAAGGTGTGATGGATATGGCTGAAAAATATCGTGGCGCCTATCTCGCTAAGGTGGTAACCTGTGAAGATATTCCAGGTACTCACTTACACCTCTGCCAAATCGACGCCGGTCCAGAACTCAATCAAAAGTTTTCTACCCTGGATTCTGGTCTCGTACAAATCGTCTGCGGTGCGCCAAATGTTCGTGCTGGCATTGTCGCCGTCTGGCTCACTCCAGGTAGTATCGTGCCAGATACTTTTGGTGGCGAAAATTTTGTGCTCGGTTCGCGTAAGCTTCGTGGTTATGAAAGTTTTGGCATGTTAGCCGGACCAGATGAGCTTGGGCTTTCTTCTGATCATAACTATATTGCTGAGGTCGACGAATCTCTCGGCCGTCCAGGCGCTGCTTTAGTTGAGGTTTTTGACTTAAATGATAAAATTCTCGATATCGAAAATAAATCCCTCACCCATCGCCCAGATACTTTTGGTTTGATTGGCTTTGCGCGTGAAGTTTCCGGCATTCTTGGTCAAAAATTCTCTGAACCAGTGAGCTTCGACCAAACTGTGGATGGACTGTCTGATGAAATTTCCATTGAAATTGCCGATGAAAAACTTTGTCCACGCTACTCGGCCTGTTTGGTTAATGTCTCTGATCTAAACCTGGCGAACCCCGTTTCTCCGGAATTTTCGGATCTTTATTCGATGACGAAAGATTCAGTTTTACTGGCTAAATCTGGCATGAATTCGGTAAATCCCATCGTCGATGCGACGAATCTTACCATGTTAGAACTTGGCCAGCCGCTTCATGCTTTCGATTATGATAAATTTGTTAAAATCGGTGGTTTAGACCACGCAAAAATCATCGTACGTGCGGCACGCTCCGGTGAAACTTTAACCTTGCTCGATGGTAAAACTATTGAACTAAATTCCAATGATATCGTGATTGCCTCGAACGACATTCCAGTCGCTTTAGCCGGTGCCATGGGTGGGGAATCGACCAAAATCGACGCCTCGACCACCCGGATTTTGCTCGAATCTGCTACTTTTAGCCTCTATAATTTACGTAAGACTCAGATGGCTCACGGCATTTTTTCCGAAGCGATCACTCGCTTTACCAAGGGGCAGCCAGCCGTCAATACTATTCCAGCTATCAAAGATTGTCTAGCTAAACTCGGCGTGAAGTCAGGTGCTAAATTTGGTTTTGCTGATTCGCTTAAACAAGGTCTATCTGAAATCCAAGTCGCGGTGAAAGTTTCTGAGATTAATCAACTTCTCGGCTCGCACTACGATGAAGCTTTGATGATTCAAACTCTTGAAAATGTCGGCTTCAAGGTGGTTTCCGATTCGGGAAATCTTTTGGTCACGGCCCCGCTCTGGCGTACTGATATTCACATCAAGGAAGATATCATCGAAGAAGTTGGACGCTTGCTCGGTTTTGATAATTTGCCACTCAGCTTGCCAGTTCGTCCATTCATCGGCGCCGAAAAGAATGCCATGTTTGAATTAAAAACTACTTTGCGAAACCTCCTTTCGCTTGAACTCGGGTTACATGAGGTTCTGACTTATAGCTTCATCTCCAAGAAATTACTCGAACGCGTCGGTGAAAATACTGAGGATGCTTATGAAATTACTAATTCTATTTCACCAGAACTGCAACTCTTCCGTACTTCCATTACACCAAGCCTACTCGAAAAAGTTCGTGAAAACCAAAAAGCCGGTTTTGCGGATTTTTCACTTTACGAAATGAATCAGATTACTAGAAAATCTCTGGGATTAAATGCCGACCAAACCCCGAAGATGCAACATCATCTGGCGGTAGTTTCCACCGCGGACTATTATTATTCTAAGCAAATCTTAGAAAATCTCGCCGACAAACTCGGACTAAATTTTGAAATCCAAGCCTTCTCTGATGGTGAAGATTCGGGCTATTTTGAACCAAAGCGCGCCGCTAAAATCTTGCTTTCTGGCACGCAAATTGGTTGCCTCGGTGAGTTAAAGAATTCTGTCAAAACCGCTCTGAAACTTAAAGAAGTTTCTAGCTTAGAGTTAGACCTCGAGTCTCTCCTTGGTCAAAAAGCCACCGATAAGCGCATCAAGGAATTTAGTCGCTTCCCAGCCGTTAATCGTGACCTTACGGTCAAGATTTCAGAAGAAAAACCTTTCGCCTTGGTTGAAAATGCTATCTTTGAAGTTTTGAAGATTCAACCATCTCTCATCTTCCACCTCACCGCCACTTCTATCTATCAAGCCGAAGGTGCTGATACAAAAAACCTAAGTTTCCACTTAAATTTTGCTTCCACTGAGAAGACCCTCCTTTCTGAGGAAATCTCTGCTATAATGAACAGTATTAATCAATCATTAGAAAAAATTGGTGGAGAAATTATTTAGGTAAAATATGGACGAAAAAAGTATACGCACTAGCACTAAACAACGCATTATTATCGGTTTTATCGCAGTCTTACTCTTCGTTTCCACAATTATGGTTTATGCCTTGATTGTCTTGAATGGCGAAAAGAGTAAAAAAGGTACGGCTGAGCAAAATGCTGAGCTTAAGGTTCTGGCTAAGGAGCTAGACGAGAAGAAAAAAGATAAAGAAAACGCCGTGAAGGCATTAAATAACAAATATTTCGAGACTCTCAAGTCTGCGCGTAGCAGTATCAAGTCTTACAATGCCTCTCGCGCTCAAAATGATGGCTTGAAATCTATTGATTTGAGTGTCGGTACTGGCGCCACTCTTGAGAAAGAGAGCAAATATCTCGCTTACTATTTCGGTTGGTGTTCTGATGAATCGGTTTTTGATTCTTCCTTCGATGATAACAATAATCCAAAATCTTTGAAGGATCCGCTGGATGTTACTGGTTCTGGTAGTTTAATCACGGGTTGGTCGGATGGCCTAGTTGGCGCTAAGCTCGGCGGTGTCCGTGAGTTGCATATTCCAAGTACCCTGGCTTATGGTGATACTAAGGAAATTTGTGGTGGCAAGAATTCTCCACTTTACTTCGTAATTCTCCCATTTGAAGACGAAGCCTACACTAAGGCCACCCAAGAATATCAAACGGTTTATCGTAAATACCTGAATCTCCAAAGCGAAATTCGTGGTACCGGCTCACTCTTTTAGTATTGAGTCTAATTCGTTCTACTAATATTAAGGCCACTCCTAGTTTAAACTCTTAGAATAAAAAAATAACTTCCCACGCGGAAGTTATTTTAATGATTAATCGAAAGGCTATTTTCTTGCAGCTTCCTCAAGCCTTCGTCGGTAATAATTTTTCGAATTTTCTTGCAGGCTTTCTCGTACTTTTCGAAGATACTCCCATCTGCATGGTGGGCATCGGTCCCGAGAAAATCCACCAGCCCATGTTTCAAAAAATATTTCATCGTCTTGGCTGGTTTTGGTCCATATTGTTTGGCCATACTGCCGATATTACACTGTAATTTTACGCCAATTTTACGAAGTTCTAGAGCCTTTTCCGGTTTCTTTTGCAAGAATTCATAACGCTCCGGATGGGCTAAAATTGGTACAATATTTTGACTCTTCATTTCGAAAATTACTTCACGTAAATACCCCACCTCGGTCATGAACGGTACCTCGAAGAGTACATAATGTTTTTTCTTCTTATTTTTCGCAGCATCGGCACTAAGCTTGGTTACTTCGCCTAGTAGTGACGCCTGGTCTTCTTGCATATATTTCACCATTTCTGGATCCACATAAATTTCATTGCCTGGATATAATTTGAACTCAATCCCGAGCTCACTTAGTTGTGTTTGCAATTCTTTACGCAGACGTGCCTTAGTTTTATTATCCGCTAGCTGGTCGCTATTCGGAATAAAGTGGGAGGTAGTAAAAGCACCGGTAAATCCGAGCGCGACAAGTTTTTTAGCCATCGCGATACTCTCTTCGAAATCGCGGCTCCCGTCATCGATTCCTGGCAAAATATGCAGATGTGTGTCAATCATGCCACCTCCTGTTTTTAGATTTATAGATAGTATTGATTATAATATCCCGTGCGTTTTTCGAGTGGAATTTGGTTGAGGATTACGCCAGCAATATTAGCATCGATGGCTTGGAGAGATTTTAAGCCATCTTTTACGTGATCGATATTAGTTTTGTTTGCGCGGCAAACAATCATGGTGCGGTCAGCTTTCTTTGAGATAATTAGGGAGTCAGCCAAGTTGTAGACCGGAGCTGAATCGATAATTACGTAATCGTATTTTGACTTTACGGTTGCGATGAATTTTTCCATTTGCTTCGAGTCAATCAACTCTGCTGGGTTTGGTGGAGTCACGCCACGAGTCACTACGGAAAGATTTTCGATCTCGGTTTTTTGTACATATTTACGTAAACGGTCGCCGGCGGTTTCAACTAATAGATTCGAGAGGCCAGCTTGATTAGAGAGTTCGAAAATTTCGTGTTGACGACCCAGGCGCATGTCGGCATCGACGAGCAGGACTTTTTTACCGGTATTGGCAAAAGCGATTGCGAGGTTTGCGGAAACAAAACTTTTGCCTTCGTTTGGTACGGTACTGGTTAGCACGAGGGAATTATTATTTTTACCCACCAAGCTAAAATCCAGGCTGGTACGTACGGTACGGAAATCTTCACTGATAATAGATTTTGGATTATTCTTTAGAATCAGTTCACTACTGAGATCTTCTTCAGAAGCTTCTTCCTCATTTTCAGTATTCTCCGTATTTTCTGCTGAGCCATCTTCTTTTGCTTCCTTCTTTGCCTTCAAAGCTAAGGCGCGCTGACGACGTTTTAACCGTCCTTTTCCAGCATCAATCGTGTGAATTTTACCAATTACTGGCAGATGCAACTGACTTTCGACCTGTTCGCTCGTCTTTACTGAACGGTCAAAATAGAATACTAAGAAGAGAATCGAAACACTGACAATCAGGCCTGCCGCGAAAGTGATAATTTCTTGGCGCACAATCTTAATATTGGCCGGCTCTGTCGGTGTAACGGCCGAATCGAGTACATTAATATTACGATCATTATAAATCTTGGCGATTTCCTTCACGAAGTGATCGGCGATTTTGTTGGTCATCTTTGTGGCAAATTCTGCATCGTGATTAGTCGTGGTAATAGTGATAATTTCAGTGTCCTTCACGGCCGAAACATTGATCATTTTTAACATCTCATCGTAAGACTGTCCGATATTAATATCGCTCTTCACCTTATCAAGCACGCGGTGTGATTTTACTACCTGAGTATAGGTGTCAATTAGGTTTTTATTAGTCGCTACTTCGCCTGGAAGGTTCGCATTTGACTTATCCGAGCTCACAATCACCGTGGCAGTCGCTTCGTATTTTGGTTTTTGCATGAAAAACACGTAAAAAGAACCTAATCCAAAAATTAGAGCAAAAATTATCAGTAGAATATGGAGTTTAGCTTTGAAATAGGCAAACATTTCTCCGAGGTTAATCTCATCCATGCCTAATTTATATCATATTTAATATAAAAAATAAATATCAAACAATAAAATACCCATATTTGTCAATAGCCATAAGCGTCTTCAAAATGCTTGTCAATGCCCAAAATTTGCCAAAAATAAAATATTTGATAAAATAAATTCTATTGCACTTTGTAGTCACTCGGTGGCTGGTGGGGGCTAGGTCGTGTGCAATGATTATTAAGGAGATGCATTCGTAAATATGCGTAGACTTAAACGTGAATCTTCGCGCAAAAAGTCGAAAATTCCTCCTGCCCCATGGCAAGAGTATATCGAATATTAGTCTTGAATAGTCAAAATTCAATCTTAAGGATTAATATTTGAGGACAAATATCGCTTTCCAGCGATATTTTTCTTGATTCTATAATTTGAAAAGTTGACGGGTTTATTATGTTATAATAGAGACTATGAGAAAACTGTCTGGAGAACTAAAACAACAAATCAATCAACATGTTACGGTCTCTGGTTGGGTAAATTCCAGGCGTGATCACGGTGGATTAATCTTCATTGACTTGCGTGACCACGAGGGGATTATTCAGCTGGTGATTACCCCGGAAAATGCCGAAAATTTTGCCATCGCCGAAAGCTTGCGCGATGAATTCGTGATTTCTGCTACTGGTCTAATCCGTGAACGCGATCCGGCTTTGCGTAATCCACATATTGCTACCGGTGATATTGAATTAGTGGTCGAATCACTTACTCTTTTGAATCGTTCTGAACCTCTGCCAGTCAATACTCATGATGATGGTGTAGAATCTGGTGAAGAGCTTCGTCTTAAGTACCGCTATCTTGATCTCCGTCGTCCAAGCATGCTTCAGACACTTCGTCGTCGTGCTGAATTTTATCACTTCATGCGTGATTATATGGATGCCCATGATTTTATCGAAGTCACTACACCAATTTTAGCTAATTCCAGCCCAGAAGGTGCACGCGATTTTCTTGTGCCATCCAGACTTCGTCCAGGACAGTTTTATGCCTTACCTCAAGCTCCACAACAGTTTAAGCAACTTCTCATGGTTGGTGGAATCCCTCGTTATTATCAAATCGCTCCATGTTTTCGCGACGAGGACCCACGCGCCGACCGTCTTTATGGTGACTTCTATCAACTCGACCTCGAAATGTCATTTGTCGAAGAGGGCGAAGTGGTGCGCGCCACTATGGAACCACTAATTAAATCTTTGGTTACCGATTTTGCTCACAAGAAATTACTCTCAGAAGAAATTCCACGTATTCCGTATCAGGAAGCCATGAATCGTTTTGGTGTCGATAAGCCAGATCTCCGCTATGGTATGGAATTAATCGATCTGAAAGAAGCTTTGAAAGACACTGGTTTTAAAGTTTTCCAAACCGAATCCGTCAAGGCTATTTGTGTGAAAAATGGCGCCACCCTTTCGCGCTCTCAAATTGATAATTTCACCGAAAAAGCCCGCAAACTTGGTGCGGGTGGTCTTGCTTATATCATCTATGAAAATGATGAAGTGAAAAGTCCAATCGCTAAATTCCTCACCGAAACAGAACTAGCTAAAATCAAGGAACTCACTGGTGCAGAAAATGGTGATGCTGTTTTCTTCGGTGCTGACTCACTCTCAAAAGTTAATAAGGTTCTCGGTCAACTTCGCATCGCTTTTGCCGATCACTTCAATTTGAAAGACGATAATCTTGTCGCACTCTGCTGGATCGTGGACTTTCCATTCTATGAATGGGATGAAGGCAAAAACAAATTAGACTTCGGTCACAACCCATTCTCTATGCCAAAAGGCGGACTCAAAGCTCTCGAAGCTGCCAAAACTGACGTAGAAAAACTTGCGATTGTTGCCGATCAGTATGATATGGTAATGAATGGTTTTGAAATTTGTTCTGGTGCTGTTCGCAACCACAATCCAGAGGTGATGTATAAAGTTTTCGGCATTCTCGGTTACGACGAGAAATATGTCGAAGCTCGCTTCGGCGGCATGTTGAATGCCTTTAAATTTGGTGCACCTCCACACGCTGGTTGTGCTTTCGGTATCGAACGTATCTTCATGGTATTAAATGACAATAAAAATATTCGTGATATTGTAGCCTTCCCGAAGAACGGTTCAGGTGTCGACCTCATGATGAGTTCACCTTCCCTCGTCGATTCAATCCAGCTTGAAGAAGCTCACCTCCAAATCGTAGAAGACGAAGAATAAAATCTGGTAAGCAAAACTTCTCGATTCCAAATCGTGGAAGACGAGGAATAAAAAAGAAACAAATAAAAATCCGGCTCCAAAAAACCAAAATCAAAGCAAATAAAAATCCGGCTCCAAGGCCGGATTTTTTAGGCAGAATCTCTTAGAAGAGCCATAGCGCGGCGAAAATTCCAAGAGATAAAATCACACGGTAAACGCCGAAGCTTGGGATTGAATTTTCTTTCTTGAAGTACTTCATTACAATTTGTAGTGCGATTAAGCCAGAGATAAAAGCGACAAGATTTGAAAGTAGAAGCATACCTAAATTACTGGCAATATAAGCTCTCGATGAACTTGAAAGTAGAGATTTTCCACAAACTGCAATCATGATTGGCAGGCTAGCTAGGAAAGAATATTTAGCTGCAGACTTTGAATCAAGACCCATTACGCGGCCAGTAATAATCGTTGATCCAGAACGTGAAACACCAGGAATCAAGGCAAAAGTTTGTGCAAGACCGATCATTAAAGCGCGGCCAGGAGTTAATTCATTTTCGTCTTTTAGCTTGGATAAATGTGGTAGTTTATTAACAAAAATCATGATTAATCCCACGAAGCCCATTGCAAAACCAATCGTGGTTAGGCTGGAAAAAAATGGTAATTTTTCGATGGCCTTCGAAAGTAACAAGCCGATAATCCCAGCTGGAATCGAAGTGATTAAGATATTTAGTGCAAGTTTATAATCTTTTTTCACAAACACGCGTTGCAAAATTTCCCAAATCGTTTGACGGTAATAGAAAAGTAACGCAAACAGCGTCCCAAAATTAATTAGCTCCAAAAAGAAATGAAAATCTTCCGCGCGTCCACCCGCACCCAAAATGCGCTGTGTGATTTCGAGATGTCCAGAGGAAGACACCGGAATAAATTCAGTAATACCTTGTACAAGACCTAAGACGGTCGATTCTAAAATGTTCATAGTTTTATTATAGTCTCCGGCCCCCATCTTTACAATCTATGAAAATCATGTATAATATTCCACAAGTATATTAATCATTAAATCGTTTTAAACAGGAAACTATAATGCCGATTATCAAATCTGCAAAAAAGGCAGCTCGTCAAGCAGTCAAACGCACTGCAAAGAACCAACAGATTAAGAAGTTCATCAAGAACTCACTCAAAGCTTTTAAAGCTAACCCAACTGCTGAAAATCTTTCCAAAGCTCAATCTGAATACGACAAGGCTGCAAAGAAAGGCCTCATCAAGAAGAATACCGCTTCTCGTCGTAAGGCTAGCTTGGTGAAAATTGCTAAGGCTTCTAATGGCGTCAAGGCTGAAACCACCGCTAAAAAAGCTACCGCCAAGAAGGCTACTGCAAAAAAGACTGTCGCTAAAAAGACAACCGCTAAGAAGACCACCAAAAAGGCTGCTTAGTAAAAAGACCTCTCCGGAGGTCTTTTTTGTGCAAAAATCTCAAATCTGAAAACCTTAAAATCTAAAAACCTGAAAATCAATTTTAAAGACTAGGAATCCTCAGCAATAATCCTTCAAGTAATACCCAGGGCTCTTTGCTAAAATCCGTCGATTTTACCAAGACATCAATCTTCGCTAATTCCTTCAGAATGGCACGGGCTTTTTTGGGATTTCGCTCCAGTAAATCACAAGCCTTTTTCGTCCAAGCGCCAATCGTCGCATAAGGATCATTATCGGATTCAATACCTTGTAAATTTTTTACCGCACGTCTGCCATCCGTCATTGCTAAATCAAAAATTCGAAACACTGCATTGCGATCCACCGTCTGCTCTGCCGCTGCGAAAGTTTCGAATTTAATCTCCGAATTAGTTTTTGCCAGCTTCACTAGCTCTTTGTAAACCGCTCCACGCTTATCGAGTTTGGTTTCAAGTAGAACAATTTTATGTGGCGTATCAATTAAGTTTGGTAATTTCTTCACCAACTCTTTTTTCAAAAATAAATCCTTAATCAAGATCCGACGTTCTGCTTCAAAAAATGTCACACCGAGGAAAATCGATTCTAGTTCGGCTCGGTCAATATTATCCGCATCGATAATCTCGATTTTTTCCCCCAAAATCATCCGAGCTTTTTGCTCAGCTTTTTTGCGATCCTCTCCGTCGAAAATATAAATCATTTATATCCTAAAATTTCTTTTGACAATGCGGACAAAGATGTGTGCCACGCCCCGCCACCTTAATTTTAATAATTTCTGTACCACACCTTTCGCATGGTTCACCCTCCCGACGAAAAACTTTGGCGAATTTGGTTAGATAATCGCCCTTCGTGCCATCCGCTTTCACGTAAGTCGCCATGGTGCTACCACCGGAATCAATCGAATCCTGCATCACGGTGCGCGCACCAATTAGAAGCTGATGGATTTCTTCATCGGTCAAACTTTCTACGATACGTTCCGGATCGATTTTAGCAAAATAAAGCGATTCGTCGGCATAAATATTGCCCAGGCCACAAATCACTGTTTGGTCTAGAATAGTCGGTTTAATCAAAGCTTTTTTATGTCGCATCAAATTCTTTTTGAATTCTTCGTCCGTCATATCCCACGGCTCTTTCGCGAGTTTCTTGATAAAAGATTCATTTTCCACTTCACTAGTTTCTAGCACCTTACAAAAACCAAATTTCCTCTGGTCATTAAAATAAAGGGTGCCGACCTGCTCTAGCTCACCAGCCGCAGTTTTTTCACAAATTTCAAACTCCACTCGCGTCTGTTTATTTGGTAAACCACCATAAAAACTTTCGCTCGGATGCCCCCCCGAAAAACCATCCTTATCGAACAATTCCGTCTTAAAATCACCTTGCGAAATCATTTTGACAAAATCTTTTCCAGATTCGGTCCCCAGATTTCGATAAATTAATTGTCCAGTCATTCTCAGATGCACCATCATCGAAACGCCATTTTCAAAATCAAAAATCAAGGCCTTGCCGAAGCGACGCATGCCTATAATTTTTTGTCCTTCGATTAGTTCTTTTGGTCCTAAAAAGGAAGAGAGGGAACTAATTTTGACTTTTCCCACGGATTTATCTTTAGTAAATTTCAAAACCCCTCTGAGAATTGTTTCAACTTCTGGTAACTCTGGCATATCTCTATTATAGTCGCGTCAGTTTTCCTTGCAACCCCAAGATGATTATGGTATATTTTAAAAGGAAAAGAGTCAAAAATGCAAACAAATAATCAAAATTCAAATTCACCTATTAGTCCTAAACTTGGTAGTAGTGTCACTAATGCCATTAAAAATGCCGAAGCTGGCGAGCTGCCGGCTCTTGATGATATTAGCAATATTACGAACCGGGTAGTCGATAAAATTAAAGCCAGTGAAAATATCCTCATTGCGCTTTCCAAAAATCCAAACATCGACGAAATTTCCGCTGCGCTCGGTCTTGCCATGATTCTTGACACCATACACAAGCATGTTACCGCGATCTTTTCCGGTCAAGTGCCAAATGTTTTGCAATTTTTGAAACCAGAAGAAACTTTTGAAAAAACCACCAATAGCTTGCAAGATTTTATTATCGCTCTTAGTAAGGATAAGGTCGATCATATCAGTTATAAAATTGAAGGTGATTTTGTCAAAGTTTATGTCACGCCATACAAGGCTACCATTGGTCAAGCCGACCTCAGTATGTCTTATGGCGACTATAATGTTGACCTAGTAATCTGCTTTGATGTGATTTCCGGTGATGAAATTGACCCAGCGCTTTCCGAATATGGTCGCATTATGCACGATGCCACTGCGATTAACCTCACCGTCGGTACCCCAGGCCGTTTCGCTGAACTCGAATGGCAGGATTCTAATGCTTCTTCCGTTTCTGAAATGGTTGTTGGTTTAGCGGATAAACTTGGACTAGCCAGCTTTAGTGAACAGGTTGCAACCGCACTTCTCACTGGTATCGTGGCCTCTACTGATCATTTTTCTAATCCACGTACTTCATCAAATACTATGTCGATCGCCTCGAAATTGATGTCCTTTGGCGCCAATCAGCAATTGATTTCTTCTCAAATTATGGAGAAAATCAAAACTCCAGACGAAGCACAGACTCCGGCCACTCCCGCTGCCACTGAATCTCGAGCTACTGAAGCCCCAGTCGCGCCAAACTCTCCGGTTGTTTCTGTCGCTCCTGCTGTGCCTGCCACTTCTGTTGCTCCTGTCATCCCATCCGCTCCTGCCGAGTTGGCCACCCCCACTGCTCCAGCGCCCGTAATGTCCACCCCACTTTCGAAAAACACTCTTGATTATATTGAAATTGAACCAAATCCTAATCAAACTCTCGATGGCCAACCACTTGAATCTCAACCAGCTCAAGTTCCTCAATCCCCTGAACCTCAAATTTCTCCAGCACCTCAGCCTCAAGAACCTCAATTAGTTTCTCACCCAGCTTCAGCCCCTCAATCTTTCGAATCGCAGCCAGTTCCCGCACCTCAGGTAATCGAGTCCCAGTCGGCTCCGGCTTATCAAGCGCCAATTAATCCGGCCGCCGCTGCCGCCTCGGCTGTGATGGAAAACAATTTTATTCAGAGCCCTGGGCCTAATCTACCTCAGCCAAACTATACTAATGAAACGCCAAATTATCAGGCACCAGTCATGCCGACTCCACCGCTAAACTTTGCGCAAAACCTTGCGACACCCCAGCCAGCGCCGGCCCCACTTACTGCGCAAAACCTTGCGACACCCCAGCCAGTGTCAGCGCCATTTGCTACACCAAATGCTCTTGATATGTCAGCCGCGCCTACTGTGCCAAGTCCACTCAACGCGCCAACTTCACTTACTCCGCAAGCTTCATTTGTCGCTTCAGTTTCACAGGAGCAGCCAATGCAATATTCAGCCCCAGTCCAACCAGCTCAACCAATTCAACCAGCTCAACCAATTCAACCAGCTCAACCAGTTCAGCCCGTCCAATCGATGCAATATCCTGAGCCGTCCGCTCCTGTTCAGCCAATGCAATTTACCGCTCCAGTTTCTCAAGTCCAGCCAATGTCATATATTGAACCGATGCAATCTAACTCTGTAGCTGCTCCATTACAACCAACGCAGTCAATCCCGTTAGTTCCACCAGCTCCAGTGATTTTTGATGCTGCTTCCATGCCAAATCAACCACTGACAAGTAACCAAGCATTCATAAATCCAGCGCCAACCGACTTGATGCCACCAGTGTTACCAATGCCACCAGAGGCCCCAGCCACCCCTGATGTAGCCCCAGTTAGTTCAGTGCCAGTCGAACCACCACTTCGCACTTTTGCCTCGGAATCACCGCTAATTTCTCAGCCAATCGATACTAGCGCGCCAGCCCCTGCCCCGATTGCTGAACCAACTGCGATTTTTTCGCCAGAAGAGCCGACCGAGCCAGCGCCAGCTAAAATTGACCCAACCGCTTTTCATATTCCAGGAATGTAAAAATGAACCCAGAATCAAACTTACCCGAGATCAATCCTCATACCGAAAATCCAGAATCGACCATCAATCTCAACCCGCGTCAAAATCCGGATATATTATTAATCGATAAACCGGACCAAATGACTTCTTTTGGTGTGGTCGCTCGGATTCGTCGTAAGCTCAGTGAGCAAGAAGGGAAAAAGGTGAAAGTCGGCCACACCGGCACGCTCGATCCTTTTGCTACCGGGCTCCTAATTATTTTGACTCACAAGGCCACCAAACTTTCCGATACTTTTTTGAAACTCGATAAGTGGTATGAGGCTACCATTGAACTTGGCAAATCCAGTACCACCGGTGATCCTGAGGGTGAAATTACTACTCATGAAGTTACTAAAATCCCGACTAGAGAAGAGGTCGAAGCGGTCTGCCGAAATTTCCTTGGTCAAATTACTCAAACGCTCCCTGTTTTTTCGGCTATAAAGATTAATGGTAAGCGCGCCTATCAATTGGCTCGTGAAGGGAAGCAAATCGAAATGCCTTCCCGCCAGGTTGAAATTTATGCCATAGAAATTCTCGACTATCAATACCCGATCCTAAAAATCCGTGCTCACGTCTCCTCCGGCACTTATATTCGCACCTTGGGTGAGGATATCGGAAAAGCTCTTGGCGCTTCCGCCTACCTCACCGCACTTCGTCGCACTCAGGTCGGTCCATATAAAATCGAAGACGCAATTACTCTGGATGATTTTATGTCAGAAAATTTAGAAAAATAAATCCAACCTCTTGAAATTCCTGCTCTCTTATGTTAAGATAGCACCAATATGATTACAAAAGAGAACAAAGCTAAGGCCATTCAAGCCACTGCACGCAATGCAAAAGATGTGGGTTCTCCAGAGGTGCAAGTTTCTATCTTGACTGAGCGTATCAAAGAAGTGACTGAGCACGTAAAGGCGAATAAGCACGACTTTATGGCTCGTCGCGGACTCATGCAAATGGTAGGTCGTCGCAAACGTCTATTGAAGTACCTCGAGAAAACTGATTTTGAGCTTTACAAGTCAACAGTTGCCAAACTCGGTCTACGTAAATAATACGTCAATAATTAATACCCCCTCGGGGGTATTTTTTGTGCCAAAAATAATCAATCATTAGTTTTAAACCAAGCCAAGAAAAAGAGGAGAACTTTAAAGCTCTCCTCCATTAATAAAAGGTGTGTTTACAAAAATAGCATTTGTTCAATTTTGTTCATTTTGACTGACTAAATATAATTTCAGAAATTAACCTTGCCAGACTTTTCCAGCTCTTTCAAGATCTCGTCTTTATTAAATTTATAAGTACTATAGGTTACAAATTTAACGTTTTTCAATCCAGACGATTTAATATATTCAGCCAGTAGTTTTTTACTGCAATGCAGTGAGGTGTCACGAACTACTCTCTCAATTTCTTCTGTGGTTGGGCGTACGGTTTTACGTATAATCCGTTCAGCTCGATGATTGGGGGACATCCGTCTAAGTTCTTCAATGAATTCTTCAAATTCAGATGGCATTACATACCTCATCCTAACTTTGCTTGGATCATCTTGACTCTCGAATACATTGATCTGCTTATTTCTGCGGGTCAATTGTTGATACAGGTAGCCAGAACCATTATTTAGTTCCGGTTCATCATAAATATTGTTCAACGTAAAGCAAAGTTTGCTATATTCTTGCCCCTTATGTTTGAAGGAATAAAAAATTATTGCAACGTCCACATTCTTATCGATCCTAATTTGCTTCTTATATGGAAGCCAAAAGTCTTCTATGAATGGGGTTACTTCCACTTGGTCACAGGGCACGCCATTGCCGTCGAGTCTTACGCGTTTTTCCGTCGGTAATACCCCCCTAATAATCGCGATCGGGCAGGCGATTTTTGCCACGTTGATTGGAGCGTAATTCGGCTCAATCTTCTTGGACAACTGCTCTTCAATGTAGGCTTCTCTGTGATCGACATTGGTCCAGGACTTTCTCTGATGCTTTTTTGCATTCCCACAGTTATTTGGCAGCTTCTTTTTCGAAACTACCAATTTCAGCTCGCTAGCAGGTCTATTCGGGCTACTTTCGTTGGGATCTTCTTCAAAATTCATCTCACGTGCTGCATTTGCGTCGTTATTCTTCATATAACCACTCCTTTTTCGTAAGGTACATTTCGTGGCGCCATATATACATACGGGCCGCAAGTAACAACTCTATTGTAACATAAACATCATAAAAATGCAAATTTCCGTAATAGCTCAGCACCTTTGCAACAAAATCTTGCATAAAAATAAGGTAGCTCTT
>CALIJO010000080.1 GCA_938017655.1 uncultured Candidatus Saccharibacteria bacterium | reverse complement strand
CTTTCACCAAGGTGAGCATTCTGCTGCCAACCAAAATCTAGCCAACGTCGCACCCACTCGTGTGATTTCTTCTACTGCTTATAATCAAAATCTTAGTAATCAAAATTTGGCAAATTCCGCTTCCACCACCACCAACTCAGCTACAACTAAGTCACCAAAAAATTCTTTATTCAATTTAATTTCTAAGGCGCAGAAAAAATTAGAAGATCTTACAAAAACCACTGAAACTTACGCCAAAAATTCTTTCAAGCATCCATCTACCGAGACTTTAAACTCACAGACCTCCGCCAGTACTATCACCAATCAAGCTCCTACTACTGATCGTCCGGTTTATCAAAATTTTGTTACACAAAAAACCACTACCATGGGCAATCCTTTCCGCCGCACTTATCAAATTCAAACTAGTACGAATCGCTACAATCCATATCAAAATCAAAGCTCAGTTAATCAGACTTTCAATGGCCAAGCTCTCGCAAGTTCAAATAACATCACAGGGAACTACACAGCAAATCATCCAACCTATACCGTGCAGCCAAACACCCAAAATAATTCACAGTATAATTACCATGCTCAACCTACTGGCGGTGAAATCGGTTCACTCAAGCAAGCTCCCATCAATATGAATCAAAAAGTGGATTGGCAGAATTACCACAGTGCCTGGCAAAATTATTATCAAAAATATTACAGCGAATATTATGCCAAAGCCGCCAAATCCTATGTGGAAACTGAAAAAACCGAATTAAATAATCAGTACGAAAAACGTAATCAGATTGGCCAACTAGCTCTCGATAGCCAAAAACGACTACTCGAAAATCTTCAAAACCCGAAACCCAAAAATCTCGAGACCACAGAGCAAAATTCGGAAACTTCCGAAACCAAATCTACCGACACCCCACCGTCTCTCGAATCAATTCACGTTAAAACTATCGAAGCTACTTTAAAAGAACGCATCCAGAAAAAAGCCAGTAGTAGCTTCCAGCTCTCTAAAAAACCCCGTAAATTCATCCCGATTTTCGCCG
>CALIJO010000079.1 GCA_938017655.1 uncultured Candidatus Saccharibacteria bacterium | reverse complement strand
TGATACTGATTATTGCCGCCATTCATCGCAGAGCCACTGGTGTTATTTTCAATGGTGTTTTCGGCTGAATCGTGAGAAGCGGCTGGCCAGATGACGGACCTGGTGCAATATTTTTTACCAAGGCCAGCGCCAGGGAGATTGTCTGGGATGGTACGTTCGTATAACTCAGTATTATTTTTTTCACCGGAAAAATTACCGCTTGTGTTTATGGTTCTTGAAAATTCGTCGACTAGATTACATTGTTCGGTGCCACTACAGATAGTATTACTGGCGCGAGTTTCTTCTTGAAGCCTAGATTCTGGATAATTCTCATCGACGATCATTTCGTAAATTTTGACGGTTTGATTAGGGCGAGTATGGGTAGCGTATGGGGTTTTAGAAATTAGTTCATTAGTACGTGGGGTGACGCCGTAATTGGCGCTAATATTGATTTTATTACCGATAAAACCAACACCGCCTTCGGAAGATTCGATATAGCTATGGATAGAAGTATTGAAATTATATGGGGTGTAGACAGAGGATTTCTTTTCGGTTTGGCCAAGGTTTTGCGTGGTGGTGCCGACGTGACTGTCTGGATAGGTTCTTTTATATTCGTAGTCATAGTGATCAAAGATTTTATCACGCTTATATCGTTTACAGCCACCGTCTGGTCTCCACGAAACACAGTAAGATGAGCCTTTTTTGTAAATCGGAATTGCTATTTCTTCACTCCCTTGATAGCCCCACATAGAATTTCGACTATTAGCATCACTAGCATTTTCGTAAGAGCTATAACTGTAATGATTAGCATTCTGGGCGGGCTTACCGCTTTTATCAGATTTACCAGTCCAGATCGTATAGTTGTTATACCAAGCACGGAGATTATCGTAGCGAATACCTTGGGAAATTACTGTACCGACCTCAGTAGTGGAGCCAGTTTTATCGGCAGAATTACAGCCGTGCTGGTAATCGATAAAGCCTGGAATTTGATAACCAACAGTTAATTTCGGCGCGTACATGCGATAGTAATTGGTTTGACAACCATATTCAGAAGAGGCATTTTGGGTTGGTGAATAAGCGGTGAAGCCATAGTCACTAGTTTCAAGTCCATTACCACTAAACGGACGTTTATTGCCGCGGCCGATAGTGTGATAACTCCCGTCGTGAACCGGAGAGTCACCGAATAAATACTGATTATTATCTGAGCCGTTCTTTTGGGCAAAAATTTGGAAATTACTTTCGCCTGGCGGGTCTGCACTACTCACATGAGAGCTGCCGGTTTGAATACCGACCTGCTGAATTGGAAAACAGAAGGTTTCATAGAATTGAACACGATCCCCTGGCTTGGCGAAGACGTAATTTTTGCCTTGGAAATTTTTCTGCCAAGAATTATGGCCGAGAGTACCGGAATATGAGTGATTCACTACGCCAGTATCGGCGGAAGTGTTTCCCTTGTAGTAGGCACCGAAAGTTCCTGATAGTTGAGAGCAGGCAGTTTGGGCGGTTGTGACTGGATTCTTTGGATTTTTTGGCTCTTCGACGGGTGCAGAATCTACAGTTTGGCGGCTACAGAACCAAGAAATATCATGGCCTTGCCATTGAGCTTCGTATTCTGCGGAGAATTGATTATAAGCACTACCGTTGTAATCACTTTGGGCCCTCACACTGTCAACTATACCATCAATCGGCGTACCCTGATGCTCGTATCCACCATTAAAAAGTTCTGAAAATTTCTGAGGGAATATAATTCCACCAGTGCTACGGTAACCTTTTCCGGTCTTTTGATATAAAACATAACCAAAAATAAAGACTCCACGAGAATTTTTGCAAGACATTCTAGTGTTTGGATTCACTCCTGGCATTAAAGAATTATCTACCGGAAAACTTGGTTTTCTGTTATTTAAAAGGTCTCGAAAAGTAAAAGTATCCCTCTTTTCATTTGAGACACCATTAGCATCAAAATCATAGTAAAACCAAGCCAAACCACTATACTGTGCATTTCTCTTAGTGTAACAGGTTCCCCCAATTTTACATTTACCAAGCGCCCCAGCATCATTACCATGAGTAACGTCATGACTATAGGCGTTTTTTTGTAAAAT
>CALIJO010000078.1 GCA_938017655.1 uncultured Candidatus Saccharibacteria bacterium | reverse complement strand
AGATTATTCAAGTTAGTACCAGAAACATTCGTAATAAGATTCTGTGCGTTATCATTAAGTTCGCCGACCTGAGTTGGGTCATTTTCAAGAGTCCTAACTGCATTCTCTACGACCACTTTAAACTTATCTCTTGTATCTCCTGTAATCTTGCCTTCTTTTATGGCGCCATCTACCTCTTTCGCATCGTACTTACTAATCTCACGAACATCCTTAGAATCCATAGTATCAACAAACTTATTAACCGCAGCACTACGACTATTGGACATGATTTGACTAGCATCACTAGATTCTCTCATACTCTCTAGGTCGCCACTACCTTGCATAGATTGCATCTGGGTATATGTAACACCAAAATCTTTCTTAAGGTCTGAATGTTTCGAGACAAAGTTTCTTGCAAGAGCTGCTTTTGCGCGAGCCGAAGATTTCACCGCAGAGACTTTTTGGCCTTCCCCAATTTCTTCACCTCTATCATTCTTAGTATATCTCTCATATGCTACTCCATCAGACAAATATCTATTATAGGCCTTTTGCCCTTCTTTAGTAGATAATAAATGTCCCTGTAAGGCTCGGAGTTTACGATCATTTTCACGACTTGCTTCATACGATGCATTTGCATAATCAAAACCCTGTGCTTCTTCTAGCATTGCAAGCGCAGACATATGGTCGAGGTTTTGTCTAGCATACTCAGACTGCAAGGACTCAGCCTGTCTATCGTCTTCCTGATCCATAGCAGTGCGCGCCGTTCTTGCCATACCTGCCGTGTCGGTATCATGCTTAAATTGAGACATTACTGCGCCGATTGTGGCAGCCTGCTGGGCATCTTTTCCCACCACACCGAGCGCAGTCATGAGGCGCCTGCGTTTACTAGGGGATAATTGTGCTAATTGTTCCTGAGTGTAGCCATCATATTTCTTAGCGAATTTTGCTTGCTTACCAAATTCATAGTTGCCAGCAGAAGCCTTAACGGTTTCTGAGTTCATGATCTTCTTGCCGGCAAATTGCATACCGCCATTTACACGATTTTGGAGTTTGGCGATACCATTGACTGCAGCGTCGAAGCCCTTAAGGGCATTTCTGGTCATGGACGGTACAGCAAAGTATGGAGCAATACTGATAAATCCGGCGATTAGCTGAATAAAGACACCAGTGGAATCCTTGACGATCAGTTTAGCGGCCATAAAACCACCGCCAACCATGAAACAGTATATTGGATAAAGAAGAAGCAGTCCACGGAAGAGGGAGACCCACTTCTTGAAAAGAGCGTTTGTATTTGGAAGAGCATAAAGGACGAAGGCAATTGGTGAGGTTACGATCATGATAATAATAATGGCCTGACGTGCACCGAGCATAAGTAGAGCGAAGAAGCCGGCCATAAAAGCAGAGGCAGCAAGACCTAGGACAGGAAGAATGAGTGCAAGGAGCCCCCCGCTAGTGGCGGCGGCACTAAGGGCTGAACCAGCAGTAACAAGAGCTACAACGCTAGTAACAGCTGCGGCAACACCAGTAGCTACACCAGTAGCTACGCCAAAAGCACCCAGGCCATCGCTACCTGTTCCAGCGGTGAAGGTAGGATCCCTAGAGGCATTTTCAAAGATATCTCTTACACTATTACCAATAAGGTTCGAAAGGTCGACGACGATACCACAAATAAAGTATGAAAAGTTGACGATAATGGCGGTGACAATTAACTTCGGCAAGAGACGCTTAATACCGTAGTTATCAATACCAAAGCCAGTAACCTGGGAAAAGATCACAAAGAGAAGGGCGATGACAAAGATAATGTTTGCCATATTACGGAACAGAGACCAAGCTTTATACATGGCGGAAGAATCATTATTTTGTGCGAGATTAGTGACGATTGACTTGTCGACACGAATGAGAGGCTCGACGAATTCATTGAAAATACCTTGGACGGCGTCGCGAAGAGTATACATGAGAGGACAGATCATCCAACCGAGAGCACCAGCGTTTTGAAAACAGGCTGACATCTCACCTTTTGCCCCATCTTCTTCCTCGGAAGCGTTATTGCCAGCCAACTCCTTACAACCATCTTTGTTCGGGTCTTCTTTACATTCAATTGGAGTGGCCTGACAGAGGGGGAAGTTTGAATCGGCAGCACAGACGGAAGCAAGGTTGATCGAGTTTAGATTATTTAAAATTT
>CALIJO010000077.1 GCA_938017655.1 uncultured Candidatus Saccharibacteria bacterium | reverse complement strand
CATCCACCTGCTGGCGTGAGCCAAGCCCAGACAGATAGGAATATTATAGCAAGTTGGGGCGGATTTTTCAACAGGTTTCTGGAAAGAAAAGAAATGGAAAAAATTAATAGAGCCGAAAAGTATATTCGCGGAATACTGGTTTATTTTTTAGAAATAAAAAGGAGCGCTTCTGCGTGTCCAAATTTTTTAGAAATAAAAAAGGAGCGGTTTCTGGGCGCCCCAATTTTGCGCAAGATTTGCGCGTTTTGCAATTTTTTAGGTTTAAGTTAGGTATTCAGGTTTAGCTTTTGTTTGAGATTAGGTGTGAGTTTAAGTTTTAAGTCGAGTTATTTTTACCTAATCTAATCAAGTTTAGCTATTTTGGGACCGCCGTGGTGGTGATAGAAAGAAATAATTTTCTCATCCTCCGGAATTTCTACCTCGATTGTGATTGGCCGAAAGGTACGACGGAAACCACACAAATCATAATAAGCCTTCAGAAGATTAGAAGTGTTTCTAGTGTCTCCGTGAGGATTACTGGTCATAGCGAAATGGGCGCCAGTAAAAGTCTTACGAATTACTTCGTTATCTAGCAAATAATCTTTTTCAGAGAGGATTAGATTTCTGGGTAACCTGTCATCGCCGAGGTCTCTAGTGTTGTTACGGAGAGCCAGATATTGGTCAACTAATAACGCCAGAGAGCTACTGCTTTTTTCCAGATCGAAGTTCGGAATGATTGGAATAAAAGAAATCTTGATGCCAATAGGAGTGGTCCGCCATATTTTAGCAACGTATGAAGTGGCTCTTTAAGGAAAAACCCATAGGTGCAAGGATTCAGGCTGAAGGTTGCATCGAAGTTGTTTTCCATTTTGTGGATGACGATGTCGCCTATACTGATGGAATGGCCAATTGTGGTGCGGCTGAGGCGTTTAAATTCCTTATTGCGTCTAACGACGGCCTTTCTCATAGCTGTAATATAGGTCGGCACATCAAAGCAAAAATTGCTGTAGCATAATGCATAA
>CALIJO010000076.1 GCA_938017655.1 uncultured Candidatus Saccharibacteria bacterium | reverse complement strand
GTCAGCTCCATTCACTGCACCAGTTACTCCAGTTACGCCAGCCACCCCGGCAGCTCAACCAACTCCAGCTCGCCCAGTACGCGCCACCACCAGAACTCGTTCCACGGTTGCACCTCTGCAGTCTCTTGTTGAACGTCGTCGCGAAGCTGATACAATTTCACATTTCTCCGCCAAAAAACTTACTAATAAATCCCGCCAAAACTCCAAGGCTTTAATATCTGCCATGAAAGAGGAGACGAAGCCAAAACCTGCTCCAATCATGGTTAAAAAACCAAAAGTTTCTAAAAAACATCTCATCTTTGCTGTCGCTAGCTCAATTTGTTGCATGGGCGTGCTCTATGCCACTCTCAAATTCAGTATGCCAGATATTAGCGCCAAAGTTGCCGCCGCTCAAAATGGCGCTTCTTATCCATCTTTTGTGCCACGTGATTTTACCGCTCGTAGCGCTTCTTTCCATAAAAATACTTTCTCTCTTGAATTTGTCGGACCAGACAAGACTCGCTTTACCCTTGATCAAGAAAAACTTCCTTGGGATAGCAACGCTTTATTAAATAATTACGTCAAACCAACCTGGGGCGAACAGTATGACACTATTCGCGAGCAGGGACTCACTATCTACATGTATCAATCCAACGCGGCCTGGGTAAATGGCGGAACAGTTTACAAGCTCAATACCACCTCTGGTAGCCTCAGTAAAAAACAACTTAAAAACATCATTACCTCACTCTAAATCACATTAACCACTTCAAAACTTCGAAAAACTCAATTCCTCAGAATCTCAGCTAACCACGCTGAGTTTTTCTTCTCTTGATGGTAGTGGTATAATTAAGCCATTATGAATAAGGAAATAAGAACTCGTTTTGCACCCAGCCCTACTGGCTACATTCACATCGGCAATGTCCGTAGTGCTATCTATCCATATTTAATCGCTAGACAAAATCATGGTCAGTTCATCTTACGCATTGAAGATACCGATCAGAGTCGCTTCGTGGAAGGTGCTGCCGAACTAGTTTTTGATACTCTTAAATGGCTCGGACTAAACTGGGACGAAGGTCCAATAGTGGGTGGTCCAGATGAGCCTTACTATCAAACCGAACGCAAGGATATTTATCTCGCTTGGGCTAAAAAACTACTTGAAAAAGGTCTAGCTTATGCCGACGATACTCCTTCCGAAAAAATTGAAGAATATAAAAAACTCGGCAACGAGCAAAAAATTCCTTATCTTTACCGCAACCATCGCCCAACCAATCCACCAGAATGGCACGAAGGTCTGCCAATTCGCTTCAAGACCACTCCAAAGCATTACGAGTGGCACGATGAAGTCATGGGTGACATGCAAACTGGTCCAGAAGTACTCGATGATATTATTTTAATCAAAAAAGACGGTCTTCCTACTTATAATTTTGCTCACATTGTTGATGATACCTTAATGAAGATTACCTACATTACTCGTGGTGTCGAGTATCTCTCTAGCACACCGAATTATCTGGCCCTCTACGACGCTTTAGAATTACCTCGTCATCTTTTTGTCTCCATGCCACACATCCTCGCTCCTACCGGCAATAAAAAG
>CALIJO010000075.1 GCA_938017655.1 uncultured Candidatus Saccharibacteria bacterium | reverse complement strand
ACTACGGTATCTTTAATCTCTGTTTTTAAATCTTCACGTAATTTTTTGTCGGTTTTCATATCAAGGGCTGAAAAAGCATCATCAAAAATCAGAATTTCAGGTTGCTTAGCCAGAGCACGAGCGATGGCGAGACGTTGCCTTTGGCCACCAGAAACATTAGTACCACCTTGAGAAATTGGCGCATCATACTGATCTTTTAATTTGGTAATAAATTCTTCAGCTTGAGCAATTTTAGCGGCATGACGCATACGCGCATCAAGTTCCGACTTTTTAAGATTTTCGACACCATAAAGAGTGTTACTGCGAACGGTACCAGTGAAGAGATAGCCTTTCTGTGGGACGTATCCGATTTTATCCATGAGGGCATTTTCAGTATACTCCTTGATATTAAGGTCATTAATTAAAACTTCACCTTCAGTAGCGTCAAAGAAGCGTGGCACAAGATTAATTAAGGTGGACTTACCAGAGCCAGTGGAACCAATGAAGGCAGTAGTTTGGCCAGCTTTCGCAACAAAAGAAATATCCTCGATGATGGCTTCAGATTTTTTACCATAAGAAAAACTCACATGCTTAAATTCCACAGAAGGAACCTCACTAGGCGCTTCAGTCATTTGATCCTTAAAAACAATTTGACTCTTGGTTTCAAGGACTTCAGAGATACGCTTACTCGAAACATTACCACGAGGTAACATTACGAAGAGAAAAGTTAAGAAAAGGAAGGACATGAGAACTTGCGCAGAATATTGTGAAAAAGCAAGCATGCGACCGAGATAACTCATATCGGTATGAAGATTAGAAACACCGATGAAGATAATTAAAACGGCGGAAAGATTAAAAACTAGATTAACTACTGGCTGTTGAAAAGCCATAACTTTGGAGATATAAATATCCGTGTTTTTTAACTTTTCGTTGCTGCGCTCAAATTTATTTTCTTCATACTTCTGCTTATTAAGTGCACGAATCACTTTGATGCCGGTAAGATTTTCACGCGTAATGGAGTTGATTTTGTCCAAGATTTTTTGGTAGACCTTGAATTCTGGAATGGCAAGACTGATTAAAATAGCAGCTTGAATAAAAAGAATGGCCACTGAAACAGCAATAATCCAAGTCATATTCGGCGCAGTACGGAAAGCCTGAATGATTGCGCCAATTGCCATGAATGGCACGCGTACCATCATGGTGAGACTCATAATCAGAGTGCGTTGGACGGTCCAGATATCGCTGGTGGTACGAGTAATGAGTGAGGCGGTGGAGAATTTTTCGACGTCAGCGAGAGAGAGCGACATTACTTTAGCAAAAATGTCCTTACGCATATCCATAGCGACGCGACTACTCACCTTGGCGGAAAAATAAGACGAAACGATACTACCAAGTGAGCCAAGCGCAGTCACGCCGAGCATAAGTAGGCCGGTTTGAAAAATGAAGC
>CALIJO010000074.1 GCA_938017655.1 uncultured Candidatus Saccharibacteria bacterium | reverse complement strand
AATAGGATTAAAAACTCCTTATGAAGTGTTGCAAAGGTGCTGAACCTTATACGTAAATATGTTAAAATTATAGATATGAATAATTCAAATACTGATTCGAATCGCCCTAAAATCAAATTTGTGAAATCAAACAATAACAAATCGAAGAAAAATGGCCCTTCGAACACCTTCCGTTCGATTTTTTCGACCTTACTTCTCCTCGTGCTCTCACTCGCTTTTTGGAATTATCTTACCGGTAATGGTGAAAACGCTCATAAGGAAGTTCCACTTTCTGAGGTTATCGCCGAAGCTAATCAAGAAAATGGCAAAATTCAGGAAATTAATGTCTCAGGCAATAATCTTACCATCACCTATAAAGATCAAAAAGCCAAAAAATACTCCCGTAAGGATGGCGCTGGCACGCTCTATGATCAGGGCCTCACTGTCAAATGTGCAGACAAGTCCGGTAACGATGCTACCGAATGTTTGAAAAAATACCCAAACATCACCTATTCTGATGATATAGATATGCTCGGCATTATTCTCAATATTGCCTCCTTCGTGATTCCAATCGCTCTCGCCGTCTTCCTCTTTAGTCGTATGCTCGGCCAAGCTCAAAGCGTCAATAAAGAAAGTATGAGCTTCGGTAAATCTCGTGCCAAACTTTACGGTCCAGATAAAAAACGTGTCTTATTCGAGGATGTGGCTGGCAACGAAGCCGCCAAGCAGGATCTTTCCGAAATCGTCGATTTTCTTAAGAACCCTAAAAAATACGAAAAACTTGGTGCCAAAATCCCTCGTGGTGTCTTGCTCGCTGGCGATCCAGGTACTGGTAAAACTCTCATGGCGCGTGCCGTAGCCGGTGAAGCCAATGTTCCTTTCTTCAGTATTTCCGGTTCTGAATTTGCCGAAATGTTCGTGGGTGTGGGTGCTTCTCGCGTGCGTGACCTCTTTAGTAAGGCCAAGAAAAACGCCCCAAGTATTATCTTCATCGATGAAATTGATGCTGTAGCTCACAAGCGTGACTCACGTGGTGGAGCAGGCCGTGAAGACGAGCAAACTTTGAACCAGATTCTTGTTGAGATGGATGGTTTCGATAATGAATCCGGCGTTATCGTGATTGCTGCAACCAACCGTATTGATATGTTGGATAAAGCCCTGCTCCGTCCCGGTCGTTTTGATCGTCATGTTGAGGTGACTTTGCCAGAACGCAAGGATCGTCTTGAAATTTTGAAGGTGCATTTTAAGAACAAACCAGCCGTCGAGTCGATTGATCTTGAATCTCTTGCCAAGAAAACTGCCGGCTCCTCTGGTGCAGACCTAGCCAATATTGCTAATGAAGCCGCCATCACTGCGGCGAGGGAAGGCCACAAGGAAATCACTAATAAGGATCTCACCGAAGCTTTCGAACGTGTGGCGATTGGTCCAGAACGCAAATCCAAGGTGATGAATGACGAAGAAAAGAAACTCACCGCATACCATGAAGCTGGTCACGCCGTAGTTGGACATGTTTTGCCAGATTCCGATCCAGTACATAAAATCACTATTATCCCTCGTGGCCATACCGGTGGTGTTACTTGGTTCTTGCCGCCAGAAGATCGTAGCTACAAAAATATCTACGAACTCAAGGATGTGATGGCTCGTGCAATGGGTGGTCGTATCGCGGAGAAAATTATCTTCGGTGAAGATCGTGTCACCACTGGAGCCTCTTCAGATTTGAAACATATCGCCGAACTTAGTAAAGATATGATTTTACGCGAAGGTCTCGGTACGAAGACGCGCAATCAAGTTTTTCCAGCCGACGAAGCTTCTTACTACGCTCTCACCAGTGGCAAACCTTATTCCGAAAAAACCGCTGAGCTCATCGACCAGGAAATGCGTGCCTTTACTGACGAAGCCGCTAAGCGCGCGGAAGCTGTCTTACTCGCTAACCGTGAAATTCTCGATCGTGTAGCCAATGCGCTCCTCGAAAAAGAAACCCTCGAAGAAGAGGATCTCAAGGACATTTTCGAAGGCAGCAAGTTGCCAAAGGAAGCTAAACTTTACTAATAAGAGAACGCTAAACTTTACTAATAAAAGAATGCCGAACCTATGCAAATCAAAAGCCCTTACTACCGCGTTTCCGTCAAAGCCAAAATCAACTTTAACGGAAAAACCCTCTTAGTTAAAGAAGATGGTAAGAAGTGGGATTTGCCAGGTGGCGGGATTGAGCATTACGAGACTATAGATGAAGCCTTAAAAAGGGAATTAACTGAAGAAATCGGCGTGAGCGATTTTATCATCACTTCCGGTCCCAAAATCTTCAAGATGATTGACCGCTCCGCTAATAGGCCGTTGATTTTTATCGTCTATGAATTAAAACTAGATCCTACCACAAAATTTCATCCATCAGACAATGTCGAGATTGGTTTATTTGAGCCGGGAAAAATTCAAGACACCGTCTCCTACTCCCCAGATTATGTTGATTATATAAAGGGTATAATATAGTAAATTTATGATAATCTAATGCGAATCCCAATCACCCCAAATTCAGCCTGCTTTTCTTCGGAGTAAAATTCTCCAAGCACCTCTAGTAGTTCTTGTTTTGTCATAGAACTATCTGCGAGAATAGAAATATCGAAATCTTCAAATAATTCGGCAAAAGAATTATATCGCAAGAGACCAATCACCTCCGCCTTAAGTTTTTCACCCTCAGATTTGGCAAACTCAATAATATCCCCAAGTTGAATTGATCGTCTCTTCTCATCATAAAGACGAAGCTCGATTCGCTTAGTCCCATCCTTAATGAAATCGAAATATTTTGGCTGCAGATTCATCGCATGTACTTTCATAATTTTATTATATTACAGTGTCATGGTATGAAGGGATTTACTGTAGGATTAATACTATTTCTATGAATATATTAATCAGGAAAACTAATCGTTTTGCCAATTAGTGTTGCACTTAAGATGTTAACTCAGGCACGGACTTTGTTCATGCTTTTTATGCTATTGTAGTGTAATTCTGAAATCTATGTATCTATCGGCAAATGCATCTTCAATCTTTTTTCCGGTTATTTCTAAATATTTTTTTACTAAATAAAATCCAAGTGAATAGCCTGACCAACGCGGTAATTCGTTATCGCCATTAAAAAATATCACATCATAGTCATAACAATTAGAGTCTAACTGGTTACGTAGTTTGTCGAGTATCTTTTTATTTTCCCCGTCAGGTCTCTCAAGAATCGTTTTAATAAAAAACTGCTTTTCGTTACGGTCTTTTGCAAATTCTGCTTCAAAATATGTCGCAATGCCTTCATTTATTATATTGTCGAATAGTGTATTTATCCATTCATCATTTTTACCCCAGCGAGCAGCATGGCATAATTCATGAATTAACAATTCGGTTAGTTTGGGTTTAGTCATTTTTCCTTCATCAATACAGACGGTAATCAGGTCGCTCCAATATGTACGCCCACCGACCCCATCTTCTGGTATTAGTACGAATGTCATATGATTGGTTATCATTAGGTCGATATTCCAGTTTATTCCGAATTTAGGAAAAACGTATGATTCAGCGTCTATAACGGCTTCTTTGATTAATTTTTCTACTTTATTCAGGTTACCATTTGAATTAGCTAAGAATACATTAAGTCTATTCATGTTTATTATTATATATTATAGTTTTAATTGGGAGGGTATCCTCCCAAAAACATGAAAGGACACATGAAAGAGATTGAAATTGAAAAAAAATTTTTACTAACGCAAGACAAGGCTAAGGAATTAATTATTGGAGCAGAACCAATAGATATGATTGATTATTATGTCCCAAATGGTCAACCACATATGCAGTTACGCCTGAGAAAGAATGGCGATAAATATTGCATTACTCGTAAAATTCCACTCGAGACCGGCGTAATGTCTGAGCACACTCTTGATATAAATAAGACTGAATTCGAATATTTAATAACTGGAATACAAACATCGGTCGCAAAAGATCGCTATAAAACGAAGTGGCATGGCCTCAATGTTGAAGTTGATATCTATAAAGGCCGTCATGAAGGCTTAAATGTTCTGGAGATTGAATTTTCTAATAAGGAAATGTTTAATAATTTTCAAGACAAACTAGAAGGTTGTACGGATATTACGGGTATCGAGAAATATGCAGCAGGAAAGTTAGCCGAGGTATAATATATTTTATAGGTAGATTCTCCTTTTATTAAGTGATTTAAGTATAGAATCTACCTATTTTGATGGCAATATTTTTACCAATCTATGTTGCAAAAGGTTATGGGCTATTACGGTGACTGGTCTTTTTCTTGTAAAAATGATATAAGAGAAGATATGAATAGGATAGATGAGTTTGAACTTAAAGAAATAATTAGCTCGTATGGATTGAGCAATTTAGTTTTTGATAAGTTCAAACAGGTGGAGCCGGATACTGCCTTATATATTTTTCATGACAACGATAATGTAAAATACTGTCTCGTTGCATCAGATTTTTTAGATGATAACATTGAATTTCCTTGTGATTTTAGATTCAATTATTATCCAGATGCTCTTGTAAGGTTTAAAGCTACCGATGCTTCTTCTTATGTAAAAAATGCTAAGAAAAGAGCCGTGGGATACGTCGACGATAATCATTATCGAACCGTAGCGAACAATGGTGATGTTTGTATGCTTTTTACTATAGAGGATTTAGAGTTATAAGAATGGTATTGCAGCCTATAGTAACTATGAGGAGGCCGAGAAGCGGGCTTTGGTTGAGTTGATTGAACGTGATGCCTTGATGAGAAATTGGTACTTCCATACGTGATGTTTCGCAGGGATTGGGGAAAAACGAAGGTCAGACTTTAATAAGGGACTATCATGGATTTGAATCGAAAAATTATTTCGATAAAAAAGGAAGCCATAACCATTATGGCAATAGCGATAAAAGTCTTTATCCAAATGAGCCTGATCGTATAGAAGACAGCTCCAAGCATAGAAACGATAATGCATACACTGGTCCAGGTCATTAACTTAATTAGTACATACCGACCATTTAAGTGGTCGGTATTTTTATGCAAGCCATTTCATTGATTTTAGATAATCTAGAAAATCTTCGACTCCCGAAGCCGTCTCTTCGGGGTGAGCATTGTAATATTCTAGATTATCGCTCTTTTCATTGACTGCCATATACGTATAAAAAGATAGTTCACAATATTTTTCATTCTTTTCAGAGAAATCGTCAATAATACCAAATTCGTTATTAATAAAATTCGTATAATTTTCAACTTCTTTGTATAGAATATCTAGTTGGGCTGTTGTCTTGGCTAGGTTGATTTTATTCGCTAGATTTTCGCCTTGCTTTATTGCTAATTCTACTGCATTGCTTTTCATTGTTTTTAGTATATCATTTTTTAGAAAATATCTGGGGTGTGAGTTATTACAGTATATCTTTTTAGATCTGCTACGACTCCTACTGGCTTTTTCTCCACAACCAGCATTTTTATGGCTTTTCCTCTTGCAATTTCTATGTTCTTACCAGTACAATATGACATAGGTAGATTCTCCTTTTATTAAGTGATTTAAGTATAGAATCTACCTATTTTGATGGCAATATTTTTACCAATCTATGTTGCAAAGGTTGTGAGTTAATACGGGCTACTTTACAAAACCAATAAAAATGTTATAATAAAAAAGTATTTGGTTGATGAAACTTTAAACGTACATTACTAATTTGAAAGGGTGGTGATCATGTATGTTAAGAAATCCAGAATTGGATAGACTTAAATCAAGACAGCAGTCTCTTTTTGAACAAAAACAAGCTGCTTTTCAGAGATTTAAGGATTTACAAGAGCAAACCAATGTTGCCTATCGTACTATGCAGGCGTGTTGGGATGAACGTGTCCGTGCTAGGGAGCGTATGAACCATGAATTTGAGGCAATGCAGTCTACGTATTCATGTCGTGATTCAGTTTGGAGTGAATATACTCGAATCCGAGATCGTAATAATCCCAAAATCGAGTCTTTGAAGTATGAGGCAGATATTGAACATCGTGCTATGCAGGAATGTTTCGATGAAGCCAGCAGTGCATATCAATATGGCGATAAGTCTGAGGCTCCATATTTTTCTCAACAAGGATATGAGCATAGAGACCGTCGTAATGCATTAAATGCTGAAATATCAGAGCTTGCTCGTGAAGTCAAGCAAGCAAAAGCAAATGCTGAGGCGCTATCTCCTAAAACAGATCCGTCGGCGTTTAATCGTGCGAAATCTTCTTTTGAACAAGCAAAATCTCATCACGAATCTGCGCAGGCAGAGTTTAATGCGCTAAAAAATCAGCGCGATTCTGTTAAGGCCGATTTTGATTATCTCCAAGAAAAGTTTAAGCAGGCTCAGGCTGAATTTAATCGTAAACTTGAGGAGGTAAAATCAGAGCAAAATTCAAAGAAACGTCAGGCTATCGACAAAGTCAATATGGCACTCATAAAGTCGAACGCTCATTACCTCGGTACAATTTTCGGGCAAGATGCTAAAGTTGTCCCGAAAAAAGACGGTAGTGGCAAAATCGATGTATATTTCGGCGGTTTGAATGCTGCAGGGGATGGAATAGGCCACGGTCATGCAACTATTGATGCAAATGGCAATGTTACCTACCTTAGAGACGCTTGGGTTACTAACAAGCATGACTATCTGATTGATGAAAATGCCGATAAAAAGTATGGCATAAGCGCAGAAACTCACAGAATTTAACTCGTTTCAATCAACCAAATAATTTAAAGGTCGGCATCCGTTGTCGGCCTTTTCTTTTTATGGTAAGGTATTAATATGTATTTATCAAAATCAGAACGAGCAAGGATCATGGCCGCATATGGCTGCGAAGATCTCGCAGAAAGCGATTATTGTCAGGTAGAACCTGATGCTTGGATTTATCTTTTTTGCGACAAAAATGGCAAGAAATATGTTTTAATTGATGCCGACTATCTTGATTTTGACTTCGAAGTCTATCCACATCTTTTAAAATTTAATAACAGCGAGTTTGTAAAAATCGAATTCGTCCTTCAGCGTGAAATACCAGCCAAAAACACTGCTTCAAAAGAGCAGACTTCTGGCACACTCTTATTTGAATATACCGACTAAAAATTCTCTCATTACGTCTATCAAGTCTTTGATTTTACTAATAGGCCAAAGAATTATTGAGGTCTCTTTTATTGCTTAGTGTTGCACCTGAGATGTTAATTCAAGGAAATTATTGACATTTCACCATGAATGTTGTATAATGCAGTCAGATTCTGATATTCAGAGAGAAACATATGTTTACTACTCTGGACAGGCCAGAGTAGTTCATTCAGAAAGAGGTGAATTATGAGAAGAAAAACTTTTTTCGTAACTATGTTGGCCATAGCAGTTCTTGCTATGAATGTTTTTGCAACCACAGCTGAGGCTGGTGCATTAGGTTTAAAGCCTAGCGCTAATCAAGGCGTGGCTCAACCAAGCGGTAATATTGCGAACACAGCGAACGCGGCGAAAAATGTAGGGTATGATACAGTCAAGTATCAGTACCCAGCCCAGCAACTTAAGGCTGAAGGTAAAAACTTCGACCGATACAATTGGCGGCTCTTTCTGCGTTTCGATACTGGTGAACTAATGGTTCAAGATTGGGTCGCCAGTATGAACTGGCAAATCCGCGAGTATGCAGACAATACTTACATGCAAACACGAGGAGTAGAAACTTATGCGTTCGACTTCAGGAAAGAATTCCTCTCTGATTTCGACAGAGAGTGGACCTGGGAAGGATTTCGTGTGTCAATCTCGGATAATAGACTTCTATTCGTAAAGCCTAGCTCTGTAACTGGGGATAGAGCGGTTTATATGAGTGTCGATGTCCATGTTAAGCCGCAGAATTGTTATCCCCGCGGTACGTATATTTGGGTCACAGGAGCACAACACCATAATGGCTCCAAAGTGCCATGCGCTGCGTATCAGGAACTCTACTGGTATAATATTAGTTGTTGGCAGACCACAAACGAGACTCTTGATGAATACAATGCCAAGTATGGACACGCCGTAATGCCAGTAAAACTGTATTACCCTAGTGTTAAGCGCGCATTGTATGTTTCTGGTTGGTGCCTTGATGATGTTGCTAAGTATATGCCCATCATCGATGGTGCGTATCCAGATGCAAATCCTGAAAACGGTTCACACTATACTTACTTGCTTCATTATAAGCTGCGCAGCTTACCAGGCATGAAGAAAATCTGCTAACCTCTTTTAAAACCACCCAAGAATATCGGGTGGTTTTTTCTCATTTAATGTTTTTTTATAATTATTATGCTAATATATAAATATAAAGGTGTATATGATTGTTAGTAATAAGTGTAATCATAAAAAAATATTCTTAGTATTATCTTTTTTCTTCTTGTTTTTATTCTCTTTGGGCTTCTTAGGGCACGATGTCTTTGCTGCAGATTCATCAGCTAATCAAGGTCCAGGTGGTGGTGTACACGACGGCGGCACTGGGCATCCTATTGAAGGCTGCGAAGCCAATATATGTTATACTATTCATCAATCATACTCTGGTGTCACTTGGGTCTACTATGACTTTGATGAAATGGGTATACCAGAAAATCAGAGAGACCATATTCCATACAGTAGATTTATTAATCCACCAAACAACGGCTATCCTACTGGCAATAAACAACTACCGACTAGGGGCGACAATGCTGTGACTGGTTGTGCCTCTAGGGGTAGTACAGGCGTCTTTATTTTTGGCTACAATCGTTATTACCGTAAAACTAAAACTCCAACTGGCGGTATGGCTATGCCCTTATTCTTTTCAACATATTACTCCGAGTCTAATCCTATATTTTATAGGAATAGTAATAGTATCAGCAAGAATAGGGTGCCACTACCTTTAGCAAGAGATAATTATACTGGTAAGGTTAATACTGGCTACGATGACCCTCAGCGTCTTGCTGAATGGAACCGTGGCGATTTTTCCTGGTTCTGCGCCTGGCCAGCAAAGCCACTTAATGATGCAAAACAGGTTGCACCAGCTAATATAACCTGTTCTCAAATCCCAGGCAACTTTGGCGCCTACTACAAGGGAAATACCTCCGCCGATACTGGCGTGATAAATCATTCCTACTCTGGCACTCTCGGCCATAATTCTTGGCAAAAGAACTTCCAGGGTAAGAACTACGTCTTCGCCAAACCAGGTGATCGCGTCCAATTTTATGAGGCTTTCTGTTTCCCAATACAGCAGGTTGGTATTCAAACTGGAAGCTCACATGTGAGTAGCGCGGAACCGCCAGGTGAAAGTAATTTTCAAATCTTTGCTCAAAAAAATGGCTCTGATAATAATAAATATTTATTCGGTGACTCTCCAGTCCACGACGGAAATTATCACACTATTGGTCGCGGCAATAAACGCCCATTTAGCGGCAGCGGACTCGAAGCTAGCGACTATGGATTCACCGCCTATTCCCCAACCAAAAATGCCTCCCCTACATATGCTTGTGAAACCAACTATTACCGTATGTACGCACCGAAACTAACCGTTGGCTATCAGATTCCAGGTTTTACTGATTATCAATATGGTTGTAAATCTGCCGATAAAACCGGCTCTACCACCGAAGTAGGTACAGTAATCTCCCAGGGTATTCGCTATGATAACCTCCGCGCTTGGTATAACGAATATACTACCTGGTCTGGTATAGATGATGCAGAGCATGTCCACCATCACTCGTATGATAGTTTTGAGTCTGCAGGCGATGTTAGCGGTGGCAATGCATCTTGGGGCTCGCAGGGAAATAGCTCATATGATGTAGATGTTAATGTGGGTAGTTATTGTGCAGCGCACTTTCCGAACGGTTTTTGTTATGATTGGGAGCCCGAATATGGTAATGAAACTCACTGGAAAAAAGAGTATCCTGATAGTCGCGTTGGCACCACTACTCAAAACCTCGGCAGGACCGAGAAGAAATCTTCTGTTTATACCCCATATAACTTTAATACTTCCATTCATAGCTATATCGAATCCTCTGAAAATGGGGTCGGCTTCCTCGGTGCCAGAATCAATATCGGTGCTAATTATGGTGTCACTCCACGTGAGAACGAATTGATCTCCAGAACTCCATATGCTACTCACACTCGCGGAGATCAAACTGTTAAGGTCTACGAAATGATTGTCGACGAAAATTATCCAGAATCTAGTCTCCAAGAGGAGACTGTCGCGAGCGGTAACGCCTGCCACGGCTCTGGTGTTGACCGCTGTAACTTGGTCGACACCATCACTGGTCGCATTAACTCTGCTGGTAAATATGCTGGTGAATTCCTTAATACCGACACTTATGAACGTACCATTCCGGACGATCTCCCAGGTGGTGGCCTCGGTAAAAAATATTGTACTCGCTCGGTGATTTGGCCAGCTTCCTCTCACGATTCAGATAGCAATACCGTCGCAAATAATATGTCTGGCTCTGCCATGAATGGCGGCAATAATCTCTATCATATTTCTGCCGCCTCCTGTGTTACTATCGCCAAGAAGCCAAACTTCCAGGTTCTCGGTGGCGGAATCTATACTAATGGCTCCATCATTACTTCTCTTTCCAATAAGGCTGTCGGTGGTGGTCTCGGAGCTTACCCTTCTGCTGCTACTAAACTTTTCGGCTCCTGGACCGAATTCGGCGCACTGGCCGCTGGTAGTGTCAACGGCTTTGGCACTGGAGCTGCCCAAGGCTACGAAGAAAACTACAACTTCAATCTTCCAAATGGTGGCGCAGATTCTGCAAGTAATCAAATAGCCTTAAGCCCACTCACTATTTCAAACGACAATAAATCTGGCGAATCCGGCATTTCCCGTATCGGTTCTGCCGTCCTCGCCCGTCTCAAGTCCCGCTTCCGCGACACTATCGCCAGAAATTCTAGTAACACTATCTATAGCCTCACTTCCGACAAAACCTCTACCAAGAATTATCTCGGCCTCTCCCAGCTCTATCACCATGGAGACACCAGCCTTAGTGCCATCAATAGTACCGCCAATTTCTACCAGTTCGATTATGGCGGTAACCTCATCGCGAGAAGCAACACTACTGGCCAAAAACTCATGAATACTCTGGTCATGTATGTGGATGGCACTCTCACCATCGATCGCAATATTAATATCGCCCACGAAACTTATAGCGCTGTAGACGATTTCCCACAAGTTCTCATCTTCGCTAAGAAAATCAACATCACTAGTAACGTCACTAATATCGATGCCTGGCTAATTCTCGATGAAGATTATGGAGACAACCAAATCGACACCTGTTCGAATGACCGTACTCCGAATGCTCTCTCTTGCAACGAAACTCTCACCATCACTGGTCCAGTTTTCGCTAGAAGACTTATCTTAAGTCGTACCGCCGGCGCCCACACTGGTGGCGGCCGTGCCGGTGCCCATCCACTTCAAACCGGCCCTACTGGCACCTACTACGCCGAAGGCTCCATCCACCCTGCCGAAGTCTTCACCCTCCGCGCCGATGCTTATTTCTGGGCCTATCGCCAATCCCTCAGTGGTGGCCAAGCCTACATGGTTTACTCCCGCGAGATCGCACCGAGATACTAATTCACTAAAGATAAATTCAAAATATTACTCTTGGGTGTTGGGACGCATAGTTTACTCTTGCGAGATCACGCCGAAGTATTAGTGTTGCACTTGAGACATTAACTCAGGCAGCAACTTGCAATTTTATAATAGACGCACTATATATAATATATAACTTGTAAATAAATGGAGCATCAATATGTGGGAGATGACTGAAAATGAATTAAGTGAGATAATCTCAAAATATCAAATGCCAGAAGGTCGATATTCATTAGTAGAAGAAGGCTCTTTTGGTGAGAGTGAATTCTTTTGGGTTATCAAAAATCAGTCGACTAATCAAAAATATTTATTAATGAATACTTATTCACATCATGGCGTCGAGGCTGAGGCTGAATACTATCGTGAAGAAGGTTTCGACAATTTAGAAGCTATACCAAGAAAAATTGAAACTTTGGAAAACGCAAGTGATGCTGAAGATGCGATTTTTAAATATCTTTTTGGTCTATATTCTATTTTTGAAATAAAATCATAAAAAAGAGGAGTATAAAATACTCCTCAATAAGGCGGTTTTCAAGAATTATGGACATATGCTCTGGTCCTAGATAGTAATATCTTTAGTGCCTGGTTTTCTAAGAAATACAATATTTCCAGTTGAATTTTGAATAATCGCATGACCGTGTCCAGGTCCATCTGGCACACCGTAGGCTCCACCAAATAAGTAGTCGGTAAATTCATACGGCTTCTTATTATTGGGATACTTCTTAGCTGGATACCCCATAAAGGTAAGTTCGACTTCAGTTTTTTCTGGCGGTATAATCTTAACGCTTGAACCGATACGCCCTTCATATCCACCCAAATCAATGACAAGGTACCAAAGTTCATATTTCGGGATAGTAAAATAATATGGGCTACGAGTGACATACCCACCTAGATATTTAAACGAATAGCCATTTTTATATCCCATAAAATTGGCAACATCCAGGATGCATACATTTGCAGCTGCGTCAAGAAAAACGGCAACTATTGTGCCTTTCTCAAGAAGACCTAAATTATAATGTACGAAATCCAATTCATACACCCCCTTTCATAATCACAACGATAAACCTTTTGGTAAGGAACTTTTTGTTTTAAATAACAAAACAAAAATTATGAGTATTTTAAACTACTCTAATGATATTATAACATAAGAAAATATACGACTTCCCCGTATTAACTCACAATATTTAAATAAAATTCAACCAAATACTAAGACCGGCACCAGTGTCAATGTTACGTCAAAATGTCACATATTTTGTTACGTCAAAATGTCGTTTTTG
>CALIJO010000073.1 GCA_938017655.1 uncultured Candidatus Saccharibacteria bacterium | reverse complement strand
CAAGTCGCTGATGAATCCAAAGTCCAAACATTGCTGCAATTCGTTCAAATTCGTGGTCCGCGTGCTGAAGTTACCGAAAAATTAGCCGCGCTCAGTATCGAGAATGAAACTTTCGCCACCGGTGTGAATGAATTACTTTTAGTACTTAATCTTCTCGAAGCCCAGGGAATTGGTCAATCTGTGGTTGCCGATATGTTAATTATTCGTGGTCTCGATTATTATACTGGTACGGTCTTTGAAACCCTGCTGCCAGAATATAAGAATCTTGGTTCCATCTGTTCTGGTGGCCGCTACGATAATCTCACCTCAAACTATACCGAGGAAAAGTTCCCAGGTGTCGGAATCTCTATCGGTTTGACCCGTCTATTCTATTGTCTCTCGGCCAATAATCTTTTGGAAAATTATAAGTCCGCTCCAGTCGAATATTGCGTGGTTCCTATCTCGGATAAAGAAATCGCCTACGCCTACCAGGTTGTCGCACATTTGATTAATCAAGGTGCTAGCGCTGATCTTTGTCTGCTTGATAAAAAACTTGGTGATAAAATCAAATATGCTTCCAAGGTTGCTGAAAATGTCATCATTATCGGCGAAAACGAAGTCGAAAACCGGACCTATCAAGTCAAAAACCTCACTACTGGTGAACAAAAAGCCTACGACTTAAATTAAAAAAACTGAATTAAAAAATCTTCAAAAAAATAGTCGCTCCGGCGGCTATTTTTTGTAGCTTTATTATAAAGAAAATATCAAGTATCAGAAATCAAGGCAAAAATTAAAAGCTGCAAAAATCTCAAACTGGAAAGCCTAGCACCTCGATTCCTAACAGGGGTAAAACCGAACAAAATTCTAAAACCGAACACGAATATAAAAAACCGAACATCAAAACTCCGCAAGTTAAAATAAATTAAAATATAAAATACCATTTTTGCAATTAGAAAATGTCAATACTAAAAACATTAAAAATCTCAAAAGTCAATGTTGACGGCAAGCAAAAGCATGATATCATAGAGATAAGAATTCGGGCGAAGTTGAGAGACGTCTGAATTCGAAGACAAAGCACCTCGGAGGTTGAGTGTGAAGTTAATGTCTATATTGTGAATAAAATACACCTCGGGAGTTTGGTGTATTTTTTATTAGTCTATGCTAAAATATCTCTATGGCACTGTGGCGGAGTGGTTACGCAGCGGTCTGCAAAACCGTGTACACCGGTTCAATTCCGGTCGGTGCCTCCAATCTTATCGAAGTAGACGCGGTAATTTTCTAGAAAAAGCCGCTACTTTGGTAGTATAATATCTCTAAGCCCGAATGGCGGAATTGGTATACGCGTTCGACTTAAAATCGAATGGAGAAATCCATATGGGTTCAAGTCCCATTTCGGGCACCAACAAGATGACCTCAAAAAACGTGGTCATTGTTTATTTAAAAATATGTTAAATATTCCGGTAATAAATCTTGAATAATCAAAAAAGCGCCTAAGCGCTATTTTTTCGAAACGTCTTCTATCCAGCAGATTACTCATCTGGAAAGTATCGCCATAACGACGCCAATTCGATAGACGAATCATTTATACTGTTATTATATTACTTTAAGAGAAAAATACAAGCAAAAGTTTCTATGAAAATAGGGTTGTACAAAAATCAAGATAGCGTTATGGTTTGTGTCAACAAATTTTTCCTAAATACTGTCAATGTTACGTCAAAATGTCACATATTTTGTTACGTCAAAATGTCGTTTTTG
>CALIJO010000072.1 GCA_938017655.1 uncultured Candidatus Saccharibacteria bacterium | reverse complement strand
AAGAGGGCTAAACAGACCCTCTTATGTTTTTCATAAGAAAGGAGCTTAAATGGCACAGGTTAATATGGACACAGAAACAAAGACATTAATCGATACCACTGGACTACAAGGTAACAGTAATCGAGATAAGCAAAAGAAGAAAGAAGCTGAGGAACGAAGACCTCAAAAGATTATCACAAGCGAAGTAACTACTAAGGAGAAGTCAGCGACTAAGAAGTTTGCGGATAAGTTCTTCGAAGATGATGTAAGTAATGTAAAGACGTATATTCTATGGGATATTATTATTCCAGCAATTAAGAATGTTATTTCCGATATTGTTGGTAATTCAGTAGATATGATGCTATACGGAAGAACAAGAAACCGTTCAGCTAAGAATCCATCTACTGGAACAACAATGGTAGGTGGACTATCCAGTTATACTGGGTATGGATCTTTTTCGTCTAGACAAACTGGTATTAGTCAACGAAACAGAAACAACTATGATTTAGACGAATTCGTATTCCAATCTAGAGCAGATGCTGAGATGGTATTGGATACATTGAAAGAGATTGTAAGTAAATACAAGGCGGCATCTGTTGCGGATCTATGTGATTTAATTGGTCGTTCATCACAATACACAGACGTTAAGTATGGTTGGACAGATTTACGAGGTGCTGATGTGCAAAGAGTACGAGAAGGTTATGTACTAATTATGCCTCGTGTTACATTAATTGAATAAGGAGGTATTATGCGTACTAATATTTTATACTCTATTGATGGAGAAACTAAAACGCCTCCGTTTACCAAAACTGGTGATATTCAATACAGCTGGCAACTTACAAAAGTATCCGATATCATTAAGAAGTACATCATGTCTGGCGTCGCCTCTTCAATGGGTACTAAGAAGCTGAAAGAATATGGTAACTGGATTGTTAGAGCAATTTCATATGAACCAGAGCAGAAAACGGTGGTAATTGGAGTAAGTCTGGATATTGACGATAAACACAGATCCTATGATATTTTCAAAGCGCCGATTTGTCAGAAGCCTTTATGCATTTTACAGAAGCTTCAATTAATGATATATGGTGCATACAAGGTTAAGAAAGAGGATGAGTCATGAGTAGATTGATATATTCCTATGAAGTGAATTACCGAGTAAATGACTATGCGGAAATTATGACCGAAACTATAGAATCTAAAGTATATGATCGGTCACCAGAAGAAGATTATGTATGTTATATATTTGCTAAATATGTAAAGAACATGACTCGAGATCGCTTTGGAAAGTCTATATCTTGGAATCTACTAAGCCACGGTAATGGATATTATGGAATCACATATAGATATTGGCGACCGACTGAATCTCCAGATAATGGATATGATGAAGTAAAAAATAGGAGTTTTGTAGATGATAATATTGATAGGCAAAGTATCAATCAGAATACTTCGGTAAAGAATGAACCGGTGCTAGATCAGGGTCTTGAAGCCATCCAGTCAAATATGATTGGTACCTTCTATTCAAAGCCATCACCTGATGATGAGGCCTTTGTCCAGCCTGGTAAGGTGGTCAACAAGGACGAGGTTGTCTGTATTATAGAATCTATGAAGCTTATGAATGAAATCAGGGCACCATTTAAGTGCGAGATTGTGGAAGTTTTAGTTGAGGATGGTCAGATAATAGAGTTTGGTCAGGACTTATTTAAGGTTAAAAACCTTGAGGCTAAATAGGGTTTGGAGGTGATCAAATGACTAGACCTAGAGAGAAGGAAATAGATGTTGCTAGGTCTTTAAAAGCGACTAGAGAAGGAGCTAGACCTATCAAAAAAGTTTTAGTAGCCA
>CALIJO010000071.1 GCA_938017655.1 uncultured Candidatus Saccharibacteria bacterium | reverse complement strand
AATCTTCTTGTGCGCCACTAATTGCGCCGCATCCATCAAGATTAGCCCCTGAAAACCTAGCCCCCTTAATTCCTTCGCAATACCGCTCCGATCTTCCCCAGTTACGTTGCTCATTCCCGTCATCGCCACAATCTTAATTTTTGGCTCTGCTCCCTCAGCCTTCACACGCTCTAGATCCAATTTCACTTCAGTCACTAAATCTTCTACAATTCGCACTTTCTTCCCGTAACGCTCAGAAAAAGCCAAAAGATTACTGTGATGAGATTCTAAGTCCACTAAAATCTCACCCCCATCAAGCAACTTCTCCACCCCGTTAGCCAGTAAATTTAATCCTTCCGTCGCATTTTTTACAAAAATTACTTCTAATGGTTCACAGCTCAAAAATCTAGCAGTCATCTCCCGCGCTTGCCAAAGTTCCTCCGTCGCAAGTTCCGACAACTCATAAACTCCGCGCAAAGGATTCGCATTCTTCTTTGTATAAAAATCTTGTTCAGCCAAAAGCCCAACCGATAATCTCTGCATGGTAGCCGCGTTATCTAGGTAAACAAAAGGCAGGGTTTCATCCAACTCATTTTTCTCAAATATCTCAAATTCTTCTCTGTACATTTCGTTTATCCTTAACTTTTTTATTCAATTTTTGGCACATCTTCTATTCAATTTAGTACGCCACTCACAGTTTAATTTACTTATGCTTAAATCTTGTATTCATGCTACATATTCTGCATTTCTAACTTAATTAAGTTATTCATTTCCATCGCATATTCTAGTGGCAAAGCTTTCGTAATTTCTTCCGAAAATCCTCGAATTAAAATCTCCTTCGCTTTTTCCTCGCCAATTCCGCGTGTCGCAAGATAATATAAAATCTCTTCTGATAATTTCCCCACCGAAGCCTCATGCGTTACTTCTGCCTCCCCAGAATTCACATCCACCATCGGCTCCGCATAAGATCGCGACTCACTATCTAAAATTAACGATTTACAGTCAATGTAAGCCTTCACTCCTTTTATCCCCTTCCCTACTTTCGCCAGAGTTTTCGTCATACTCACACCCCCATTTTTCGACACCGACTTACTCCGGATAATTGCCGAGGTATTGTCTGCTAAGCAAATTGCTTTTGCTCCGGAATCCAAAATTTGTTCACCTGAAGCCAAACTCATCCCTAAATATTCCATTTTCGCCCCCTCTCCCTTTAAGATCGTCGTCGGATACAACATTGTCACCTTCGAGCCAAAAGTCCCTGAGACCCACTCCATTTCCCCGCCCGTTTCCACAAGCGCTCGCTTAGTATTCAAGTTGAACACATTTTTTGACCAACTTTCTACCGTCGAAAAACGCATTTTTGCCCCCTTTTTTACAAAAATCTCTACCGATCCCACGTGTAGATTATTTTTTTCATACTTTGGCGCTGAACATCCCTCAATAAAATGCAGTTCGCTTCCCTCATCTACCACGATTAAGGTATGTTCGAATTGCCCAATCCCCGGTTCATTCATTCGATAATAACTCTGAATTGGTAGCTCCGCCGCCACCCCCTT
>CALIJO010000070.1 GCA_938017655.1 uncultured Candidatus Saccharibacteria bacterium | reverse complement strand
ACATTATTAGCTCAGCAAGTAACTTAAGGTGTACTTGCTTTAACCAAAGGAGTGCAAAGTGAAACAGTATGAACTTACTGTCTTGATTCATCCTGATCTTGAGATGAATCTGACACCAGCCTTAGACAAAATTAAGAAACTCATTGAGTCTCACGACGGTAAAATCGTCAAAGAAGTCAATGAAGGTAAGAAACGTTTGGCTTATCCTATCGAAAAAGAAGACTACGCAGTCTACTACGCTTTCGATTTGGAACTTCCAGCTCAGGCTCCAGCCAAGATTTCTTCCACTCTTAATATCACCGAGGAAGTCTTACGTTATCTCTTAGTCACCGTCGACGAACGCAAAGCTAAATTTGAAGCTAAGCGCAAAGCCCGTGCTGACAAAAAAGAGTCTAAAGACGAAGAATAATTAAATAACTAAGTGAGGTATATTTATGGCGCGGGGATTTAGTAAAGCAATCATTATCGGTAATGTGGTGCGCGATCCAGAAACTAGAGCTACGACTTCTGGCTCAGAGGTCACCAGCTTCTCAGTAGCAGTGAATTACAATTATGTGATGAACGGCGAAAAGAAAGAGCAAGTTTCTTATATCGAAGTTTCTGCTTGGGGTAAACCAGGTAATGTGATTGCTCAATATGCAAAAAAAGGTACACCAATCATGGTCTCAGGCCGCTTGTCTCAACGTACTTATGAAGATAAGACCGGTGCCAAGCGTTCCGCCGTGGAAATTGTCATGGAAGACTTTAACCTACTCGGTAGCAGATCCCAAGAATCTACCACCAGTAATTACAGTCAGGCTATGCCAGATTCTATTCCAGATGATATTCCAGATGGCGAAATCGACCTCAGTGAAGTACCATTCTAATAATTAAAGCGAGAAAAGAGAGAAAAAATGAGAAGAATCAAGAACGATCCAAATCTTTATTTCGATTATAAAGATGTCAAAACTATGCAACGCTACATCGATGTTTACGGTCGTATCGAGCCAATCGCTAAGACTGGTTTGTCTGCTAAACAACAACGCCAATTGGCTGTCGCTGTTAAGCGTGCCCGTCATCTAGCCCTCCTACCATTTGTTTCAAATAACTAAAAAGGAGAATTATGTACGGACCTACCGATTTAAAGAAAAATACGCTAATTACTCTTGATGGTCAGCCATACAAGGTTATTGAATATTCCCAAAAAGTTATGGGACGTGGTGGCTCAATCGTCAACGTACGTGTCAAAAACTTAATCACTGGTGCGCTAATCCCTAAGACTTTTAAGGGTCAGGAAAAGATCGAGCCAGCCGAAGTTTCTACCAAAAAAGTACAATATCTCTATCGTGATGAAGAGAAGTTCTACTTCATGGACCCAACCACTTTTGAGCAATACGAATTGTCTTCCGAGATGGTCGGCGATTCCAAAGATTTTATGAAAGACGGTGATGAGATGGAAATCCAATTCTACAATGGCACCGCCATCAACCTCACTCTTCCTAAGAATCTTTGGCTTGAAGTGACCTACACCGAGAATGCCGTCAAGGGTGATACTTCTACTTCCGTGATGAAGGATGCTACCCTCGAAACTGGCGTGGTAATCAAGGTTCCTGCCTTTATCAAAGAAGGTGATGTGGTTTCTGTAGATACCGAAACTTACGCTTACCGTGAACGTAAAAAATAATTAGATGAAAAAAGCTATAGAATCTAAAAAATCTGAAGTTACATCAGATGTAGTTTCTCGAGCGGAGAATAAGCTTGCTGGGGCATCGCAAGCTTTTTCTTTTGATTTCCGAGATAAAACCGTGCTGGATATTGGATCAAGCACTGGTGGTTTCACCGAGTATGCTTTGCGCCGTGGTGCGAAGCGGGTTTTTGCGGTCGAAAAGGGAACCAATCAGATGAAGGCCCCACTCCGCTTCGATCCGCGGATTACGCTTCTGGAAAAGACCGATATCTTTTTGGTGGATTTTACGCAGTTTGGCCCGCTCGATGTGGTGCTGGCCGACGTGTCTTTTGTTTCTCTGAAAAAGGTGCTCGCTCATCTTAAAACGCAGCCCGAAGTTCGATCGGCCGACTTTTTGATGATGTTGAAACCTCAGTTTGAGGCCAAACCTTTCCAGCTTAAAAACGGTATCGTGAAAAACGAAAAAATCCGTCGTGAAATTATTAAAGATTTTGAGCTTTGGCTCAAACAAAATCATTTTAAGGTGGTGGATAAGCGAGACAATTTTCTGGCCGGCAAAAACGGCAATGTCGAGCGCTTCTATTATTTGAAATTGGTTGAAAACTCTGTGCGTTCGCATTATAATCATAAGTAATATGAACCCAGAAAATTCAAATCTTCATCCACCAGAGGAAAATTCAGTAGGAAGCCCTACTTCAGCAGGAAATACTACTCCAGTGGAAAATTCTACTACAGATGAAAGTTTTACTTCATTAGAAAATTCTGCGTCAGATGAGAAATCTACTACCTCAGCAGAGAGTTCTGCCGCAAATGAAAAATCTACCACCGCGGAAGATACCTATATTCCGTCAGTACAGGAACTCGCCATGACCTCCGACATGTCAGACGGAAAAATTAAAGTTAAATTAGATAAGAAAGTTATTGCCATTATCATCTCGATTGCCGTAGTAATCATCGCAGCAGCCGGTGTCGGAATTTGGGCTATCTCAAAATCCAAGTCCAACAATCACGATGGTGCTTCTGGATCCAATTCTGCTCAGCAGTCAAAAGATGGCTCCTCCACGGCGAAGAAGACTGAGGCCTCCGTCGACGATGGTCTAACCGACCCCGATCAGAAAGAAGCTTATGTTAAGAAAAAGAACGACTACACGGCCAACCCTGAAGAATACGTGAATAATTTTAATCT
>CALIJO010000069.1 GCA_938017655.1 uncultured Candidatus Saccharibacteria bacterium | reverse complement strand
GGGGGAGTAATTGTGCGATTCTGTGCCGTCACTGCAGAGGAGAATCCGAGTGAGGTGAAAGCCACTCCGACACAAAACAAGGAGAATCTGAAAAACGTGTTCATAGAAGAGATAGTTTATTAACCACAAAGTTAGAAATTTCTCATGATGTACAAGAGAATTGCATGATATATATGCAAAGAATAGAAGCATAATTGCGTATAAATTCGTAATTTAGCAGTCAGAATTAAATTCCTAACTCTGAGAAAACTGGCTTTGTCAATTGGTACTCTTTAATGGTCTACCATATCTTCTCTCCGTGGACTAAGAAAGAGCTACTCAAAACGATGATTTATAGGCCTATTCTCAGATTATCTCATACTTCCTCATGAAGCAAAAAACTTCTCTTCTTCCACAAACCCTTGGTCTGTTTACCCTGATTGGGGGCATGACAGCGGCACCAGCTATGGCTCAAACCGCCACCACTGATGCTAACTCTGTGATAGCGACGGTACAAAACGGCCAGCAGACTACAGCGACTCCTGATCGCTCAGGCAATAATCTACTTTCTGCTCGCAAGATTAATGCCACGACCATAGAGTTGATGAATAGTCAGAAACAGCGCATCACACTCGACTTCTACGGCAATGGCATCTTCCGCCTATATCTCGATCCTGCCGGTCGCGCTCCTCACAACCCTGAAGCGACTCCTGCTGCGGACATCCTCGTGGAAAAACCTCGTCGTGGGGTTAAGTCTCTTGATTTGAAGGGCGATGCTAAAAACTTCACAGTGACGACTTCTCACGTGACCCTAGTGTTCGACCGTGCCACAGGTGGTTTTGTGGTGAAAAAGGCGAATGGTGATGTGGTATTCGAATTACTCACCGCTCCTACATTTGACAAAGATGGCACACATCTTACTCTTGCTAACCATGACGGGGAATATTTCTATGGTGGTGGCGTGCAGAATGGTCGTTTTTCTCACCGCGGACAAGTGATTGCTATCGAAAACACGAACAACTGGGTGGATGGTGGCGTGGCCTCTCCCACTCCTTTCTACTGGAGCACGAAGGGCTACGGCATGATGTGGCACACCTTCAAACCCGGTCTTTATGACTTCGGCGCCACAGACGCCAAGAAGGTGAAGCTCCGCCACGGCGAAAAATATCTCGATGTCTTCTTCTGGGTGGCCGATTACCCCGAAACCTTACTCGGCGGC
>CALIJO010000068.1 GCA_938017655.1 uncultured Candidatus Saccharibacteria bacterium | reverse complement strand
GCTCGGATCCTACGTATGACCGCGGCTGCTGGCACGTAGTTAGCCGATCCTTATTCATAAGTTACCATCATATTTCTCGCTTATAAAAGCAGTTTACAACCCGAAGGCCTTCGTCCTGCACGCGGCATTGCTCCATCAGGCTTTCGCCCATTGTGAAAGATTCCCTACTGCTGCCTCCCGTAGGAGTCTGGGCCGTGTCTCAGTCCCAGTCTGGATGATCATCCTCTCAAACCATCTAACGATCGTCGACTTGGTGAGCCTTTACCTCACCAACTATCTAATCGTACGCAAGCCATTCCCAAAGCGCATAAATGCTTTAATCCAAAGATCACATGCGGTATTAGCTAATCTTTCGACTAGTTATCCCTCACTTTGGGGTATGTTCTCACGCGTTACTCAGCCGTCCGCCGCTCGTCATCAGCTTCACGGTTCCCTCGAATCTTTCCACTCGCATAAGGCCAAGTGTGTCAAGGAAACGGTGAAGCCATGCTACCGCTCGACTTGCATGTATTAGGCATGCCGCCAGCATTCATCCTGAGCCAGGATCAAACTCTCCATTAAAGGTCCTAAGACCTTGAATTTTAAATTTGAAAACTCAAATATATATAAATTAACTGACGATGATAAAAATAGAAATAAATCTATTTTAATAATTGCACAACTGAATTGTTAAAATTCGTCCCTCATGTTCATTTGGTTTCCCGTTTGCTCATGAGGATGTTTCTATAATAGATGAGAAAATTAGAAATGTCAACACAATTTTGCAAGATTTTTTAAGATTTTTTAATTTTCCGACAATTTTCCGCTTTTTTCGTTCTCTCTTCCCGTTTTATCGCTCGATTTCGCCTATTAATTCCTCATTTATTTAATCAATAGAAAATTAATTGCAATAGAAATTAATATACCCAAAATCAATCCGGCCACCACTTCCGGCACCGTATGCCCCTCCACCACGCGTAGATGCGCGATTTTTTCCGCCTCACTTAACTTCAAATTCTTCTCATCGATCAGCTGATTAATAATCTCTCCATGTTCCCCTACCGAATGACGCACATTAGTCGCATCATAAATCAAAATCGAAGTCATACAGACCGCCAGCGCAAACACCGTCGAATTGAAACCAGACAAAAAGCCAATCGTTCCAGTTACTGCCGCAAAACTCGCTGTATGACCAGACGGCATTCCACCAGATTTCATCATATAATATAGTACTTCCGAAAATTTTGCCTTGCCGCGAGTTTTAATCACAAACACAATTAGTTTGAAAAACTGTGCGATAAACCAGCCACAGATGAATGCTAAAAAAACATAACAGCTTTCCATACTCCTATCTTATCACACCCAAGGAAAAACAAGAATACCCGAGTTCCGAGTATTCTTGTCCAAGATTAGTTATTTTTAAGGTACACTTTCTTCGTTTCACCACTCGTTTTGAGAGAAAAAATGAGAATTTATTTTGCGAGAAATAATTATTATTATGAGTGGTGAATATTTCGTTTTCCTTTCTTTTTGATAAATAAGAAGACTAGAAGAAAGCTAAATAATCCCCCTAAAATTACTAAGATCCACCAAAAATCTTTCAAAGTTTGACCGATCTGACCCAACACTGGTACTTCTGAAATTTCCTTTTCATCTAATTCACCCTCATCCACATCGGTCGCCTCGAGCTCCTCTTCCGGCACCTCACCCTCTAAGACCTCTCCTTCGGAAGTTAATTTTTTTGTATTTCCACCATCAGAATTTTTATCTTCAGAATTCTTACCATCAGAATTTTCATTCCCCACCGTATTTTCGCTACTATCCACCCCAGAATCCTGCTCAGATTTTTCTTTTACAATCCCCGAAAGCACGATATTTCTATCAGCTAATTCAGTTTTTCTCAATGTCGCAAAAACCGCCGAATTCATCCCTAAGCCAAGGCCAACCGTCATTAGACTTAATCCCAAAATTCCTAGCACTGTCTTTTTCATTTTCTTTGTTTGCTGATTTTTCATATTACCTCACTGTTTTATTTATCTGCACCATAGCGAAAAATCTCAAAAATCACAACCATAAGCATTTTCAAAAATAATTTAACAGAGGTAAAAT
>CALIJO010000067.1 GCA_938017655.1 uncultured Candidatus Saccharibacteria bacterium | reverse complement strand
AGATCTTCGATTTCACGCTCCGAAAGATCAAGATTTTTGGCAGTTTCAAGGTAATATTCAAGGGCCTGCTCAGCGGTGATTTTTTGATTAGTAATCATTTCAAAACACTTGTGAATCAGATTACCTTTTTCGATGTTGACTACATTTTCAATACTGCGTGGTGCGCCAATGAGGCGGTTGCGGTAGAAACTTAGTGGACCATTATATTCAAGGTCTACGAAATTTGAAACATCGGTGGCGGAAAGCCAAATATTATCGGCTTTGGCGTGAAGATATTTGAGCAAATCATCTTTTGGATCGAGATATTTGTCGAGCCAGGTGGATTTTAGATGTTGTAATTCGGTAATTTCAGAATTATCGGATGGGTGTTGGAAGATTTCAGGCACTTCTAACAATGGAGAGGTTTTGATGATTTTTTCCTCATTAATTTCCATCATCATGCCAAGTGGCTTAGTGGCGCTTTGGTTATGGTTAGTAGTGGCGCTAGTCATAGTGAGGGATTTGGCGGCGCGAGTCATGGCCACAAAGAGGAGACGTAGATTACATCCTTCACTTTCGGTAGCTCCATTGACAAAAGTCAGATTAAAAGGTGGCTTAATTCCCTGCGATCCACGGTTTTGATTCCAGTGAGCATCAGAAAGGTCAAGGAGAAAGACGTGTTTAAATTCAAGACCTTTAGATTTATGGGCAGAGATGAGAGTAATAGCGTTTTGATCATCGGAAAAAATTGCAGATTTTTGGATAGTGGCATTGGCGGCTTGATATTTATCGAGAAAATCAATATAGTCGGCGAGTTTTGGGTGTTCGGTCTTGGTGAAATTATAAAATTCCTCTTTCAGGGTGGCGAGATTTTGGTAAAAATCTACCATCTGGCGAACTTCCTTGGAGGTTAGCTGTTTAGCTAGAGTTTCCGGATTTTCATAATCGAGATTTGGTAAAAATGGTGAAATATAGAGCGATTTTTCGGAGGAGTCGGTAGATTCTGAATTGGTTTCGAATGGATCGATGATGGCGGAATTAGGGTTTGACTTTGGCGTTTCGTTAGACTCAGAATTTATTTCTGAAGTTTCAAGATCAAGATAAACTGGTTTCAAATTGATGAGGAAATTTATCATATCTTCGACGGATGAGGTAAGAGATTTTTTGGCAAGTTCGGCGAGGAATTTGGCAAAATTTTGTACGGCGGGAAGTTTTTGATATCCGAGCAAAAAATCAAGAAAATGACGATGGTCGTGATATCCGGTGTGAACTAGTTGGACAAAATCAAGTGGGTTAAGTCCGAGATAGTCGGAGCTCATAATATCTGCAAGCAAATCGAGGGGGTCTTGTCCAGATGCGAGCTGATGAATGACACGAAGTAGGTCATGAAGTTCTTTGATTTTGGCATCTTCAAGAATATTTTCCTTTCGTTCATAAGTGACATTAATCTTGTCGTATTTGCGAAGATACGGCAGTATCGCCTTTAAGACATCGTGTTTTCGAGCGATAATGGCAATATTTTTTTGCTCTTCCCCACTTTGGATAAGATTATGGATGGTTTCAGCGACCCACTGATATTCAGAAATGGTGTCACTGAAGTGATGGCGAGAAATGCGAGTGTTCGGATGGTTAATCGGTTGAAGCGCCTGATCGTCACTGGTGATTTTTGATAATTCTGAGTTTCTGGCGGCATGAAGATTTTTAGTAAAATTACTAGAAATTTCACCTAGACTAGTCAGAACAGATTCAGATTTAATGAAGCTATCAGGGATCTGGTCAGCGATTTTACGTGATAGAGCAAGGATTTCGCTAGTTGAACGATAATTTTCTTTAAGAATGATAATCTTGGCGTGATAATGCTGATAAAAATCGACGAGATTGGAAGAAAGTGCGCCTTGAAATTCATAAATAGTCTGGTCGTCATCACCTACAGCCATAATTTCTGGCTTATCGTAGTCGGTGATGAGTTGGATTAAACGAACTTGTGCTGGGTTGGAATCCTGAAACTCATCAAGCATAATATATTGAAATTGCTCAGCCATCATGGCTCTGAAGTCTGCATCGGTCTCTAGATGCTTAATAGCTTCAAGAATCATATCGGCATAATCAACTAAGCGATTTTCGGCGAGATAGGTTTGGTATTTTTGGCAAAAATCTAGAATAGTGGAAAATTTAATAATGTCGTTAGTTTGTTTGTAATAACAAACTCCGTTAGCATTTAAGGTGAAATGGCTATCGGTAAATTTTTTTAGAGCGGCAATAGAAGGTTTATCTTTGGTGATTTCTAACTGATAAAGGTCAAGCATTTGACGATAAAGCTCGCTAGAAATATATGGTACGTTTGGTAAGATATTTTGATCATGGGAAGAACTGACTTGGCCTAGTACGGTAAGGATCGGAAAATAGCGTTCCTTGCATTTACTTTCAAAATTGCCACTACTGGCTTTGCCGATGGTGGTGGCGGCGAGAGCTTGGTTGAGATTTTCAATATCTTTTTGATTGGCTTCTTGAATGGTAGTGAGACTATCGATTGAGAGATTGGCGCCTTTTAGTTTATTAATTAGATCGGCAATATCTTTAGCCTTGTTAGTGCGAAGTGGATTAGTGAGAGGTAATTCATCAAGAAGCTGCTGGAAAAAATTCTCTGATTCGACGGGGCTGATGGTTTTTTCGGATAGACGTTCAATTTCGGTGGCATAATTCTGGTAGCGGTCGATGACGGTTTTTCCAAAGGAATGATAGGTCATGATGTTCAATTCATCAGCGGAGTTGCCGATTACGGTGCGTAGGCGGTCACGCATGTTGGTGGCGGCGGCGTCGGTAAAAGTGAGACAAAGAATGTTTCTTGGGTTAGTTTGGGTGACGTTCAAAATGTGAGCGACGCGCTGAGAAATAATTTGCGTCTTACCAGTACCTGGACCAGCTAAGACCAGAAGTGGTCCGCCTAGATATTCAATGGCGGCTTGCTGTTCTTTATTCGGTCTCATCTTTGTTCTCCTTTTTAGTTCTTGATGCAAAATTATATTTGGTTTGAATAGATTCTTTTAAGAAGATTATATCAGTAATTAGCTTTCTTCAAAAATAGATAGCTGCGTCTAAAGAGCGGTAATAAAAGCAAGAAAGCCAAGGATGACACCAAATGCGTTAGGAATAATGAGGATATAATCTTTTTTGGGCTCTTTGGTCCAACCATAAATCACCCAAATTAAACACGAGAAAGCGGCCATAGCAGGTTGCCAAGGTTGACCTTTGGCTCCACCGAGATTTGCAAGGATCTGTGGAATATAGGCAATAAAGACAAAGATACCGATAAAGGCTCCGATTGACCCAACAATGGTATTAATTTTGCTTTTAAGATTGCTTGGCTTCATAAAATAGCCTCCTTTTAAATTAAATATAAACAATAATAAAAAAATATCGCTAAAAATGTCAACGATCGAGTAAGACTAGACATTCAATATGCGGTGTGTGCGGGAAAAAATTATAACCGGTAACACTCTTGATCTTATAATAATCTAGTAAGCTATCAAGATCGCGTACTTGGGTGATAGGGTTGCAGGACAAATAGACAAGTTTTTCTGGGAGTTTTTGCTTGATTGTTTCGATGAGTGTGGTGTCGCATCCGGAGCGTGGTGGGTCAACAATCACGGTTGAGTCATGGGTGATATGATTGTAGATGGTCTCAGATTTGGCAAGGATGCCAGTGATATTTGAATTACCAGTGCTAGATTTTACGGTTTCAATATTATTTAACAGTTCGCTATGAGCAAATTTATCAACTTCAACAAGCGTAAGGTTTTTGTCACTAGCAACAGTTAATCCGATGGTGCCAACGCCAGAGTAAAGGTCGATGACTTTGTTTTGGTCTTTGATAAAATCTTTAATTTTTCGTAAAACTTTTTCATATTCTGGAAGATTGATCTGGAAAAATCCGTTTGGTGAATAGGAGAATTTTTGGCCAAGAATCTCATCGGTAAGATTCTCAAATGTTGGATGTGGTTGATAATTCTCATAAAGGCCACCACTCACTTCACCTTGACGATTACAGTGAAGAAGGAGTGATTGGTATTTCCTAGAATCCTCTTGTCTTGAGTTTAGCTCGTTGATAATCTCCATGGCGCGTCGATAAATGGCTGGATTTTCAAGTGAAGAGGTGAGAATGGGAATTTTATGATGCGAGCCACGACGATGGATGGCTGCGTGAATTTTGGCAGTCTCATGGTCGTAGTAGAGAGAATATTCCATTTTATTGCGATAGAAATATTCATTATCGCTGGCTTCGAAAGTAATTTCTGGTGTCTTAAGTTTAGAAAAAAGCTCCTCGATAATTTGTTTTTTGACGGAATTCTCATAGTTGATATCCAGAATTTGCCATGGTGAATTGGAGAGAAAATGTTCGTCACGTGGCAATACGCGGTGTGGGTTAGGGGTTTCAAATTTTAGGGCGACGGCTTCGGTGAGATGAGATTTTTGTTTCAATATTTGATATTCGGTGACTTTTTCTCCTGGCAGAGCGTTCCATAGGAAGATTTTTTTGCCATCGGAATTAGTAGCAATTCCCTGTCCGGTCGTAGCGAAGTTAATAACTTCCAGTGGGGTCTCTGGGGTGGTAATTGGATTTTTCTGCTTCATCTTAATATCTAGCATAAAGTAAATATAAAATTTCGCAAGTTTTTAAACATCGAGATTGATGAAAATTTGAGATTTTATATCTGGTGAGTTTGAATTTTTAATTTTTTTGATAACTTGCTTACGCTTTTTAAGATGCTCCTTAATAACTTGCTTATGCTTAAGATTTTTCAATCTGTAATTTTTTGTTTTATTTAAAAAATGCTTGCCAAAAAATGAAAGTTTTTTTATGTTGAGCTTGGAGGTTGTAAATGAAAATACGTATAGAAAATTTATTTATGATGAGTCTGATTTTAATTGCGTCTGGACGAGTTTTCTGTCGATCTCCAGATTTATTTGGAGTGAGTGATAATAGCAAGGCTAGTTTTACTAGAATGAAGGTCGAAAAACCGCCAAATGAGCAGGGCTTCATTAATTTTTTAAAAGATAAGCTCTTAAAATATTCTGAGCACGATGAGCTGGCATTGGGTATTAGTTATTTGACTGGTAATAAAGATGAATTAACCGCATTGCAGAAAGAAAATATGAAAAATGTGGGCGTAATGCATCTGATTGCGGTTTCTGGAACTCATCTTGCGATAATTGCCGGGGTTCTGAGTCTAATTTTTAAGCATTTCTCAATCATTGGTAAAACTTATTTTGTGCTAATATTTTGCTTCATCTACGTAATGATGATTGGTGTTGGCCCGTCAATTTTGCGTGCATTAGTCGGATTGGTTTTGATGATGTTGATCAAATACTTTGGTCGAAATGTTTCGGTTTATCGAGTTATGACGATCATAGTATGTACTTGCTTAATAATACGACCAGAATTTGTAAAGCAAATTGGTTTCTGGCTTTCGGTATTAGCTTATTTTTCTATAATAAAAATAGTGCCATCAGCCACGAGATATTTTTACGGGACGAAAGAAGAGTTAAAGGATTTTTACCGAAGACCGGGGTTCTTGGCAAAATCTTTAATCTCATCAATTGTAATCTCCGTAGTGACTTTACCAATTAGTTTATATTGCTTTGGAAAGTTTACGTGGCTCTCGATCTTAGCGAATATCATATTATTGCCAAGTTTGCCTATCGTAATGGGATCGGTAGGATTGATTTCTGTATTCGGTGATTTGGTAATATTTGGGATTAGTTTAGAGAAAATATTAATTTGGCCATTAAAAATGCATACATTTGTGATAAATACTTTAGCAGAGCAAGAGTCCTTTATTCTAGAATTGCCTAAGAAAAAATGGTGGTACTTTTTAATTTGGTTGATAGTTTTTGGATTAATTCGATTTGCTGAGAAGAATATCGAGGTAGGCTACAATGATGGCAAAAAGCAGGAGCGAAGGACGCACGATGGCGACGAAGTTCAAAAGCTGGATACTTATATCATCAAATGGTACAAGGAGATTGATCTTGGCGGCGCAAATGGAGACCAGGAGAACGGCATAAATCAGGCTCTCGAGAAAACGTAAAATACCAAAAAGACTATCTTTATTGGATTTAAAATAAAGGATTAGTGGGAAGAGAAAAACCAGAGAGATGTAAATGGTACTGGAGAGAGTTTTTTCTGGGACGCCGTTTAGGAATTTAGCAAATAATTCGGTTAGATCGTTGCCGAAGGTGCTGTAAATGGTGTTGCCGGCAATGGTGGCAAGCAGAGCAATGCCAATATGTCGTCTAAGCATAGAGAATAAAATAAAGAGCAAGACGATTAAAAGCAGAATAATCATAAGTTAATTATACTATATGATAGCTTGTTCTGGGCTGAAAGAGATATAAAAATCTGACACCTAGAGGTGCCAGATTGGGTTAGGTGTTTTAGCTTAGATACCAACTTTATCTTTAAGAGTGCGGCCTTTTGCATTGTGCTCAATATATTTGATAATTGGTAGGGCGACGTTGCGGTTGGTGGCTTTTTCAATGCCAAATCCTGGTGAAGCATGACCTCGAGAATTAATGGACCACGAGCGGAGCGCATGAGATCGACACCGGCAACATGTAGCCCCATGACTTTGGCGGCTTTAATTGCGAGCTTTTCTTCTTCCGGAGTAAGTTTAATGGCAGTACCAATGCCGCCTTTATGGAGATTGGAACGGAAGTCATCATCAAGAGATTGGCGTTTCATTGAGGCAACAACCTTTGAGCCGACTACAAAAGCACGAATATCGGTGCCGGCAGACTCTTTAATATATTCTTGAATCAAAATATTGGTACCGTCCTCATTATAGAGATAGAAAGCCTGTAAAGCAGAGCGGGCAGCTTTCTTGGTTTCGGCTAGAACTACACCATTACCATGTGTACCGGTAGCAAGCTTGATGATAGCTGGGAGACCGATTTGCTCAAGAAGATCATCGATGTCTGTTGTGTTGCGTGAAACTAAGGTTTTTGGTGAAGCGATGCCGGCTTTGGCGAAGATTTGGGCGGCACGGAGTTTATCGCGGACACGAGTGATAGAGATTGAACTTGAGAGTGTCCAAGTATTGCTCATTTCAAATTGGCGAACTACTGCGCAACCATAGCGAGTAAGACCGTTAGCGATACGAGGTAAAATTGCGTCATAGTGAGGAAGTGCTTCTCCGTTATAGTAAACTACAGGATTATTTTCGGAGAGTGAAAGATAGCAGTCTTTATATTTAACGATGTCGACCTCATGACCACGCTTGGTCGCTTCTTCGTAGAGACGAGTGGCGGAATAGTTCTTTGGTCCGTTGGAGAGAATAGCGATTTTCATTTTAGTCTTCCTTGCTGATTAATTGGTTGATATCTTCTTTGGCTTCATTAATATAGGATTTTGATACATCTACGAGGTACCGGCCTTTTAGGGCGTGTTTTCCAAGAAGTATTGGGTAGCGGTTTTTATTACGATTACTTAAGGTAAATGAAGCGTCAAACTCAAATCCATTAATACTAATTTTTAAGTTTGTTTTATAGCGTTTTTGCCCATGTCCATTAGAACTGATGACGGTAATATCGCGGTATTTGCCCTTTGGAATAATAATGGTTTCTGAGGTCTTGGATTTTTTGATCCTTTCGGTGATTTTTGTGGTGGCGTAATCTGGATGAGCATAGTCGCGTTTTAGTTCTTTTGGAGAAGTCTTACGCTTATAGAAGCTAGGGAGACTTATTACTAAATCACCAGCTTCGTTGATTTCGGCACTATTAATATGAAGCGAGCTACTGTCGGCTCCGGAGTCGATTTTGGCAGGAATATCTAGAAAATTATGGTCATCTGCAAAGATTGAGACAAGGCAGAATTCACCGATAAGTTTAATATTAGATTGTTTCATATAGATTATTCCCACTTAATAATTATCGCTGCATTATAACATGAAAATAGCATTTTGGAAAGTGCTAAACCATAGAAATCAAACTCTTTAGTAGTTGATTAGTGCGAGGATAGAATGATTACTTACTAGGTGGTTTTAATCCAACGAATTCGTCGGAAAGATTATCGGAAGAAAATGGGTCTTTGATTTTTTTAACTTCCTCGAGTGTTTTCCTAAAATTTTCGCGGAATTCTTCGAGGGATTTAATATCAAGATTGCCAGATTCTGAAAAAGAATAGGATTTTTCGGGTTGGTCGTCATGTTTAACTTCGTGTTTTTCAGGTAAAAAGCCCGGACGTGAGCGATCAAGATAAATATCGCCACTATTGTGATAGATAACTAGAGAGATGGTGGTGGTAAGAATGGTGATTAGGGTTGCGATTAATCCTAAGCGCATGAGATTGCGACCACCGGAGGACATTTTTGACATAATTATCGGTCTCCTACTTGATTAGCAGGGTTGGTAATGCTTGAAGCTTTGGTAGCATCGGTTTTTTCGGGAGTAAAACGAATATTTTCGCCGTCGATTTCAATTTTGTTAATCTCGGTGAGGTATTTTTCTGCGGTTTTGGTGAGGTCTTCGACCTTTTGATTGAGCTCTTTACGAGACTCTCTGGTAGTAATTAATTGATTATAGAAATCATCGGGATTTTTTTGACAGTCAATAGAGAGGAGATTTTCGAATTGTTGGCTATAGGTAATATAGAGTGAATTAAAATCATTTTTTTGTAAAACAAAATTACTCTGTAGGTCAGAAAGACCACCGAGGTTTTGGTTATTTTTTACAAGACGAAGATTGAAAGGCGTAATATATGAGTTGAGCATGGTTTGATAACTAGCACCGAGTAAGGAGCGGATTTTGGCGTCACTAACCTGGAGTTTTTTGAGGCTAGATTTTATTGAGCTACAGTTCATAGAAATTTCGCCGCGCTGGTCGTCGGTAAGTTTAGCCTTAGGTGCGTCAGCCGAGACGTGGACAGAGTTGAAAAGAATAAAAACTAAAAGAAAAGCTACAAGAACCAGAAAAAGATGAGTGATTTTGGATTCTTTTGGCTTAAAATTTTTGATTTCTTTCATCTGTAAATAATTATAGCATTAAAGTGAATGTACTCGTGCTTAATTTAAGTAAAAAGATGAGCCAAAAAGTAAATATACTTGTATTTAATTTAGGCAAAAAAGATGAGCAATATCGCTTAGGAGTTGTGGAGTAGTCTTAGGATTAGTCCCAGAATCCGCGTTTTTTGGCAGACTTGAATTCTTCTAGTAGTTCTTTTTGCTTTTTAGATAAACCAGTTGGAGTATCGACTACGATATTGATAATATGTGGACCACGTTCACCGTTATTCATCGGGACGCCGTGCTTCGATAATTTAAATGGAGTATTTGATTGAGTGCCGGCTGGGACTTTCATGGTGACTTTACCGTCGATAGTTTCGACTTCTACTTCGGTGCCAAGTGCCGCGTCGACCATTGAAACGTGTTGTTCGGATAAAAGAATGTAGCCTTCACGACTAATTGTTTTATGTGGTTTGACACGAATTTGCACCAAGAGGTCGCCGTTCTCGCCATCTTTTTCGGGAGCAGGTCCGCCACGTCCGCGGAGACGAATGGCTTGACCATCATCGATACCGGCAGGGACTTTCAAGGTAATTTCATTGCCTTCGACGGAGATCTTTTTAGTGGTACCAAAAATAGCGTCTTTGAAATCAATTACTAGGGTAGTGCGATAGTCGGAACCGCGATTTCTACGCGCACGTCCACCGCCGAAACCAAAAAGATTACTTAAGATATCGTCAAAGCCCTCGGTGCCACCAAAATCGAAATTAAATCCTTGGCTATTATAAGAATAGCCACCGAAAGGATTGCCGCTAGGCCCGCCTGTGCTATCATTCCCCACGCCGGCATGACCAAATTGATCGTAGCGTGCGCGTTTCTGTTTATCAGAGAGCACTTCATTGGCTTCAGAAGCTTCTTTAAATTTAGCTTCTGCTTCCTTGTCACCAGGGTTGCGATCTGGATGGTATTTGAGAGCAAGCTTGCGATAAGCCTTTTTAATTTCATCATCAGAAGCGTTTTTACTAACGCCCAAAACTTCATAATAATCACGTTTTGACATAGCAATATTATATATATTTAGCACTCAAAATGCAAGAGTGCCAGCTATTTTTTATGATTTTTTATGAATGGGGTTAAATGGACAGGGGTTTGTATTTTTTTGCATTGATTTTTATTATTTGTGATTAAAGAGTGAAGCAAGACTTGCGGTTTTATCTTTGGTTTTATGATAGATAAAAGGGGCGAGACTTACAGTTTTCTCTTTGGTTTTATGATAGACTAAGAGAAAGGAGAAGATAAAAGAATATGGAATCGGAAAGACTGATTTTAATTACCAATCCGGGCAGTAGTTCACGTAAATACGCGCTCTATAAAGGCATGAAAGAACTTTGTTCTTTACACTTTGAATTTGAAGGTAAGAAAATTGTCTATACTTTAAAAACTGGTAATCAGAAGAAGAAAGTAGTGACGGATTTTAAGGCGCTCTCAGAAGTGGCGGGAAATCTGGAAAAAATCTTAATTGAAGAAGAATTTTTAGGAGGCGTTTCGAAATTAAGTGCGATTTTGGCTCGCGTGGCGGCTCCAGGTGCCTATTTTGCTAATGATCATATCGTAGATAAGGAATGTTTTAAGGAACTAGAAATTGCGAGAACTCGCGCCCCACTGCATGTTCCAGTGGTGATGGACGAAATCATTGAGTTAAAGAAGTGCTTTGATTCAGTACCGGTGATTGAAATTTCAGATTCGAACTTCCATAATTCAAGACCAGAACTGGCTAAGGCTTATTGTATCGACCAGAAGCTGGCGGAAAAGTTTGATATTAAAAAGTGGGGATTTCATGGTTTGTCGGTTGGCTCAGTGGTACGTTATATGAGGCAAAACGAAATCTTACCGGAGAGATTAGTGGTTTGTCATATTGGTTCAGGGGCTTCGATTACGGCGGTTTATAAAGGCAAATCACATGACACAACTATGGGCTACACGCCGCTAGAAGGTGTAATGATGGCGACGCGTGCTGGATCAATGGATGTGGCGGCGGCACTGGCAATGAAGCGTGCGTTGAAGATTGGAGATGACGTCGAGCTTGAACGTTATTTGAATAAGCAATGTGGTCTACTTGGTGTTTCTGGGATATCAGACGATCTTCGTACAGTAATTCAATTACGTGACGAGGGTGATAAGATGGGGTCATTTGCGTACTCTCTTTATATTTATCGCCTGCAGGCCTGTATTAGTCAGATGATTGCTTCGATGGGCGGCGTCGATGCCCTGGTCTTTACGGCGACCATTGGCGAACGTTCAGACGACGTGCGTAGACAGGTGATTCAGAAGATGAAATATCTTGGCTTTGAGCTGGATGCCGAGAAAAATACCGGTGAAATGCCAGAACGCCATACCCTTATTTCAAAGGAGGAATCAAAGCCAATCTATGTGGTGCGTACTGATGAAACAAGTGAAATGATCGAACGCGCAAACTTAATTTTGGCGGAATAAGAATGCAAAACAAAAATACAGTGCAGTAAAAATACGATGCAATAAAAATATAGTGCGATTGGCACTATATTTTTTAGGTTAATTAATTTTCTTCGGTATCGAAGTTTTGGTCGTCGAGTCCGTCGAGTAATTTAAGGCTCTCGCTGCTTGGTAAGGATTCGACGTTTTTTAGTTTACGCTCGATGACGCGAGAAGTGGTGGCAGCGGCATCGATTTTATTGGCGGATTCCTGAAGTTTCTTTTTGGTAGCTTCGAGGAGGTCGCCAAATTTACCAAATTGACTTTTAACGGCGCCCAGAATTTGCCAAACTTCACTACTGCGTTTTTCAATGGCGAGAGTGCGGAAGCCCATGAGAAGGCCAGAAAGAATAACTGGCAAAGTACTTGGTGAAGCGATGGTGATGTGGAATTTTTGGCGGATTTCATCGTCGAGGCCAGGAATGCGGAGGATTTCAGCGTAGAGCGATTCGGTTGGTAAGAACATCATGGCGAATTCTGTGGTGTGTGGTGGGTCGATATATTTGGTGGAAATTTTTTTGGCCTGCTCTTTGACATCGATAGCAAGGGCTTTTTGGAATTTTAGGATTTCAGTTTTATCGCCCTGTTCATAGGCGGCAATTAGGCGTTGATAATTCTCGACTGGGAATTTACTATCGATTGGTAAGAAAACTTGGGCGGATTCATCTTTGCCAGGCATTTTGACGGCGAACTCGACACGATCACTGGAGCCTTTTTTAGTAGCAATATTTTCACAATATTGGTCTGAACTTAGGGTGTCACTGATGATATTTCCAAGTTGAACTTCACCATAAATTCCGCGGGTCTTGACGCCTTCCATGACCTTTTTTAGATCACCGACGCCATTAGCGAGAGTCTTCATTTCGCCAAGACCTTGATAGACCTGGGTAAGCTGGGTGGAGATAGTCTTGAAGCTTTCATTGAAGCGTTTCTCGACCGAAGCCTGAAGTTTTTCGTCGACAGTTTGGCGCATTTCTTCGAGCTTTTTAGTGTTATGATCCTGAAGTTCACGGACACGAGTATCGAGAGTTTTTTGAACTAAGCCAAAATTATCGGAGATTTCTTTACGATTTTCACGGAAATTAGTGCCGATGTCCTTGGTGACGCGATCGACATTGGTTTCGATACGAATCATGCGTTCGTTCATATTGGCAAAAGTTTGCGTGGTTTGATCCTGAAGAGTGGCAATGCTGGTTTTAAGTTCTGGTAGATCAGTATTTTTCTGATTGGTTTTCGAAAAAACGATAAATAAAATAATTAAATTAACGACCGAAACGATGAGTAAAATAAGTGTGGTAATATCCATGAAATCCTCTTATGCTAATAGATAAATTATAACACAAAAACAGAGAGGAAAAATGACTATAATGAAAATTAGAGATTCGCGCAGATATTCAATGTGGCGTTTAAAAAAATTAGAGATTAGTGCGATTATTAAGAGCAGCACTTAGGGTAATTTGATCAGCAAAAGACAGATCGACGCCGAGTGGAAGGCCGCGGGCTAGACGCGTGATGGTGAGTTCGGGGTATTTTTCCGAAAGCATTTTTTGTAAAAGCAGAGCCGTACTCTCCCCTTCCACGCTCGGATTAGTGGCGATAATAATTTCTTTAACTGCGTCATTTTCGACGCGAGAAATCAATTCTTTGATATGCAGAACTTCTGGAGTAATGCCGTCAATCGGCGAAATGGCACCGCCAAGTACATGGTAGGTGCCACGATACTCTTTAGTCTGTTCAAAGGCATAAATATCTAGTGGTTCTTCGACGACAAGAATAGTAGTCTTATCACGTTCTGGTGAATCATAAAGTGGTGAAGTCTCTTCATCGGCATTGATTAAAGCAAAAGTAATTGGACAGGTTTTGACCTGTTCGTGTAAATTGCTCAAAGCGTTAACGAGTTGTTCAGAAATTTTGCGATCACTACGAAAAAGATAAGTCGCATAGCGTTCGGCGGTTTTGTTTCCAACGCCAGGTAATTTGCCAAGGGCGTCAATAGTATCGGTAAGGGCTCTAGGGAGCATTAAGCGCCAAGTCCTAGATTGCCAAGTTGGCCCATCAAAGGCTTCATTTTGTCGGCAGCAATTTCTTGAGCTTTGGCGTAACCATCACGGAAGCAGTTTTCAATCCAACGTTCGAGTTCGGCAATGTCTTCGAGATCAACACGTTCTGGATCGATGGTAACTTTTTTTACTTTCAGCTCACCAGTAATCTGTACTACGACGGCACCGTCGCCGGCTTCTACTTCTACAATTTCGTTTTTGAGATCTTTTTGTGCTTTACGAAGTTCATTAAGCATTTTCATCTGGTCAAAGGTAGCACCCATAATTTCTCCTATTATTCTCTATTCTTAATTAATATTTATTATAACATCTCTTACTTGGATTTATAAAGATAGAGACGGTCGGCATTTTGAGATTTTTCGTTGGTGACGATATGTTCGAGTTCATAATGTTCCGTATCGGTAATTTTCTCGAAACTAATAATATTATGCTTCTTCGTATTCTCACTGAGATTCGAGATGTATTGATACTTCGGAGTTTTATTGAAGATGGTATGTGAGTTAGCTAAATGAACATAAAAGTTACGATTTTCTTGATTTTCCGGCAAATAAAGTAGGTGATTTTCGTAGTAACGCTCAAGCAATCTTAGGTCGTTAGTAAACTGGTTGGCAACTGGTGCGCTATAACGATAGCCATAAACAAAATGGTTTAGGTCAGAGATGATAACGATGAGCATAAATAAACCGATTGGCAGTACGCCGATGATTTTGGCATAAGGATTGTATGGGAAGATACTGGACCATTTATGCAGAATATATTTCATACCATGTGCAACTAAAATGGCGAGCGGTAAAATGAAAAGAATAATCATTTGCGGATTGAGGCCAGAAATTAATAGGGTAAAAACTGTAAGTAAAAAGGCCATAGAATTTCGTGAGGCAAAGAAGCCCTTGAAGGTCGAGATGAAGCCAATAATGGCTAGAGTAATGGCCGGTAAGCCATAAAGCGGAGCAAGAAAAGTGCTTTCAACCAATCCGTTCCAGGTGATTGCTACCCGTACAGCGTTTCCGAGGTTATGGAAGTAGTTGGTAAAAGAAAAATTCGGCATGAGAAGTAATTCGGTGAAAATTTCTGGATGTTTTAGTCCACGCAAAATTAATATGGTCACTGCAGAAATCACCATTAGGCTGAAAATAGCGAGAGGAATTTTCGGCAGATTTTTAAGAGTAAAACGGAGATGTGGATGAACAAAAACATAGATTAAAATAAAGAAATCCAGGTAGAGCATGTATGGAGTAAAAATACTTAGACACATAAAAATGCCGAACAGGAAGCACCAGCTGGCCTTTGGTTTGTTTTCTCCTTGGACTTTAGAGCCGAGCCAGAGCAAAAGTGTAGTCCAGAATAAAATCATGATTAAGGCTGTGCCACTACCAGAAATAAAAAGAAAACTGGAGGAAAGCACGGTAATAATGCTGGCCATGATGGCGGTGTTGTTTTTGAACCAGCGGTTAAGGAGAAGAATAATCAAAATACAGGTAATCGCGCCAATAATTACACTCGGTAGCATAATCGTATAAGGTGAAACGCCGAAGATTTTGAAGATTCCCTTTTGGAGCAAATGATAAGGTAGATCGACGACTACTTCACGAAAAATAGTATGACGATTGAGTTCAAAAGTCTTGGTAGTGAAGATGAATTCATCATTCGAGAGGCCATTCGGAGTGATGAGCGGTAAAAAGAAAAGTAAACCAGTGAAAATTAATCCAAGTAATAAATAGCCAAGTTTGAAACGATGGCGAAATAAGAAAAATTTGTTTGGATTGAGTTTACCCACATTTCTATTATAGCAAATTTGCAGATTTATTCGCGGGTTTTGTCGAGATTCATAAAGCGAAGCAATTCTGGGTGGAAATAAAGTTCAATCTTACCGATGGCGCCGTGACGGTGCTTGGCTATGAGCAGCTCGGTGATATTGGTCGGTTCGTAGCCTTCTTCTTGGTGGTAATAGTCGACACGGTGAAGGAACATCACAAGGTCGGCGTCCTGCTCGATGGAGCCGGATTCACGCAGGTCGGATAGCACTGGTCTTGGATCATCACGGCCGGTGACACTACGAGAAAGCTGCGCCAGAGCAATTACGGGAATTTCAAGTTCACGTGCGAGAATCTTGAGACCACGAGAAATTTCCGTCACCTCTTGCACGCGGTTACCAGCATAGCGATCGGAGCCGGTAATCAACTGGAGGTAGTCGACAATAATTAGTCCAATATTATGATCATGGTGAGCACGGCGAGCTTTGTTGCGAAGCTCGAGAATGGTCATGGAGCTGGTATCATCTAGGTAAAGTGGAATTTCACCCATTTCACCAAGGGCGTCACCGATTTTTGCGAAGTCGTCATTGGAAATATTACCAGTACGGATACGCCAAGAGTCGACATTAGAGGTGGTGGAAATAATACGATCGACAATTTCATTTTTTGCCATTTCCATAGAAAAGAAAAGTACACCACATTTGTTAATGCCAGCGATGTTGTAGGCGAGGTTTTGAGCGAAAGTGGTTTTACCCATGGCCGGGCGTGCGCCAATAATGATGAGGTCGCCTTTTTGGAGGCCAGCGGTTTTGTTGTCTAGATCGCGGAAGCCGGTTTTAAGACCACGAAGCGCGCCTTTGTTTTTACTTAACATCTCCATACGATCGTAGGCGTCGACTAGGAGGTCGGAAAGAGCAGTGTAATCGGTTTTGGTGTTATGGTCGGAAACCGCGAAGAGTTCTTTTTCGGCCTGTCCCAGCATGGCGTCGACTTCATTGGCCGAGTCGTAAGCCTTGGTGGCGATTTCGGTGCCGGCCTTGATGAGACGACGGCGGATCGAGGCTTGTTCGACGAGGTCAGCATAAGATAGGACATTGGCGGCGGTCGGTACGGTCATGGTGAGACTAGAAATATAAGCTTCACCGCCAACTTCTTTGAGTAGTTTCAAAGCTTTTAGCTCGGAGCGTAAAGTGATGAGATCGATTGGTTGACTACGTTCATACAGATTCATCATGGCGCGGTAAATGTGGCCATGAATTTGATGATAAAAATCAATAGGTTTAAGCTTTTCAAGAACATCTGGGAAGGCGGTGCTATCTAGAAGAATGGAACCGAGGAGGGATTTTTCGGCCTCGATATCCTGTGGTGGAATTTTGCCACCAAAAAGACTAGGGTCGTTTTGAGAAATGGTCGATTTTTGCGACCTTGGTTGAGCTGGTTCCGCCATATTACCTCCTAGAATGGACTATCTTCAAGTTCTTGTATGTTTCCCATTATATCAGAAATTGCGCTGAGTGAAGTGTCGTCGGATTTTGGCGCAGCCTCTAATTTGCCTGCACTAAATTGATTAAAGTCGACGGCGGTACTCGGAATTTTGTGCTCGTCAGGATTCATGATGATAATATTAAGGCCATTAATGGCAGTTCTTAGCACCTCGAGGTTGTTTTTACTGTTTAAAATGTTGAACCAAACCTTGGCGCTCGGGTAAATTTCTAATTGATTAGATTTGTAAGTAAAATAGGATTTATTAAGCGGAACGAAAAGGGTTTCTGCGATGTTTCTGATGTTTTCCAAGAAGCCCTTGGCGCTAAAATCACCGGAGCCAGAAACTACAGCCTCTGGGATGGTCATGGCTTCGGCCTGAACTTGTTGATTCTGAATCTCGGCACGTTCTTGGATTTTTTCGGTAAGCTTGGACTTAGAAATCTTCACTAGACGTTCGCGGATTTCGGGATTAATCGAAGGTCTGGCGGGTTCCTCTTGGGGTGTTGGAGTTGCTGTGGCTGCCGGGGTTACCGGGGTTACTGGGGCTGCCGGTTCGGCGATAGGTGACCCCGTGGCTATGGAGGTTTTTGTGGTCGCCTGTGCGCTTACTGCTTCTGGCGTTTGGGTATTTGCTTGGGTCTTGGTGGCCTGAATTTGTGGAGCCGAGGGGGCGGCGATGGTAATCGGTGCAGCTTTAAAGTGATCTAAAATTAGGGCGACAATGAGTTTGGCGCTAGCAAATTCGCCATTGACGGCATAAAGCTTTTCGATGAGGTGAAGATTTTTGGCGGTAGGATTTTGCATGATGGCTTTGATGAGGCTAGTGGCAATTCCCTCGGCTTTATTGCCTTGATTAATGAGTTCTTCGACGAGGCTGCGAATTTGGTCGATATTTTCTTGTTCGTAGCTTGCTAGCAATTCTTCAATTAGGACCTGCTTAGGCACACCCAAGGCAGAAGAAACTTCTTCGGTGGTAATTAGGGTGGATTTATCGGCGTGAAGATTACTTAATTGATCGAGAATCGATAAGGAATCACGAAATGAACCGCCGCCCTGTTCGATGAGCAATGAAAGTGCGTCTTTTTCGATATTGATTCCCTCTTTTTGACAAATACCTTCGAGGAATGGTTGCATGATAGATTTATCGGCCAGCTTAAAATGGAAAATCTGTACGCGCGAAAGAATGGTGGCAGGAATTTTTTCTGGGTTAGTAGTAGCAAAAATAAAAACAATATGCTCTGGTGGTTCCTCGAGAATCTTGAGGAGCGCATTGAAGGCGTTTTTCGAGAGCATGTGAATTTCATCAATGATATAAACCTTGTATTCGCCGGTGGTCGGGGCGAGCATGGCTTTGTCGCGTAATTCACGGATGTTTTCGACCATAGTAAATACGGCGGCATCAATTTCGATAATGTCGACATAATTATCTTCCAGTTGATAATCGAAATGATTAATTTCGTGGGCAAAAATACGGGCTACCGAAGTTTTGCCGCAGCCTCTGGCGCCGACAAAAAGGTAGCCGTGAGAAATTTTTTGATTGGTGAGTTGAGTTTGTAGCTGACGAATAGTATCGTCTTGACCGACAACATCTGCGAGCTTAAGTGGACGGTATTTACGATAGAGGGCTTTCGTCATATTTAGAGCGACGCCTCGACGGCAGCCCAATTGGCGTCATCGTTGTTCGCTGGAATGACTACTGAAACCTGAGAACCTTCTTTGAGACGGAAATAGGTTACCGATGCATAAAGAATTTCGTATTCTCGACCATTAACTTCGACAAAATATTTGTCGTCATGGCGAATCAAAGTACCGATCACGGTCTTGCGCTCGACTGGTCCGATTTGCTTGTAGAGGAATTTGCCTTCCTTCGTGATGGTGAGCTTCATAATGTCACCTTCGACAAGCTTGGACTTACTGGCGTAGTTGGCTGGAACTGGATAGTTCTTACCGTCTTGGTCAATCATAATTTGACCATCAAAGACACCTTCGATAATCTTGCCTTCGTTATTACTAATGACTACTTCTCTCGGAGTAGTAATGGTTTCTCCGTCTCCGAGCATTGAAATCAAAAGTTCTTTGGCGGCGGCCAAATTGGTTTCTGCTTCTTGAATAAGAGAACGGAGTCGTTTTATTTGTTTTTCTGGTAATTCAGACATCACCTCGCATCCTGTCTGTTTAATAAATATCATTCTAATCGTACGGCCTTTTTAGAAAAATGTCAAGAAAGATAAGGTTAAAATTAGTGGACTTTATGAATAAAATATGTTAAAAAATGCTATTTTTCAAAAAATCGTTTATGATAGAAGTATGATTAAAATTATTGCTGGTGGAAAGAAACATATTCCAGAGATTGTGGGTTTAATTTCGGAATACGAAAAGCGTTTGAAAAAACCGTTTGATGTGAGATGGCAGTTTCTGGAGGAGAAAAAACTTGATGAGTATTTAGCTAACTGGCCGTTCACGGGTCGAGAATTTGTGATTTTGCTTGATGAGCGCGGAGTGAATTTCAAGAATGGCCAAATTGCGGAAATTATGTCACGCGAGTTTAATTTTGGGAAAGAAATTGTCTTAATTATTGGCGGTGCGTATGGCGTGACGGAAGAAGTGAGGAAGAAGTCTGACGTGGTCTGGAGCTTTTCGAACTTGGTCTTCCCTCACCAATTGATGCGCGTGATGCTAGTGGAGCAGATTTATCGCACACAAGAAATTTTACATGGTGGAAAATACCATCACGAATAAAATCTAGGATTGATTATTTTTAGTATGGAGTCTACCTTTTTTATTGGCAAGATTTCGCCAATATTTGTTGTAAGGGTCCTGGAACCTTAATGTAAATAATTTATTTACTCCCTAGGGCTTGCGCGTAAAATAACCCTGCACTCCAGGGCGATCCACACGAAGCCAAGTTTTGTCTGCCGTAGATGGATTGGCTAGGTATGAGCCGTTACCACCTCGAAGTTTTTTGCGATTTCTGAACATATTGGAAAAAGCTGTAAGCTTAGATATATCAAAATCATTGTTCGCGTATATTTTTTCTAACTTATCATCAGATGCATAGTCGTTTGAGAGCGAGAACATATCCTCCATATCCGTCACCTTGGAGGTGTTAAAGTTAGTAAGGTTAAGCGAAGTGAGATTGCGCATATTAAAAAACATATTACTCATTTTCATCACTTTGGAAGTGTCAAAGTTAGAAAGATTAAGACTAGTGAGAGACGTGCCAGAAAACATACTATTCATATATGCCACCTGGGAGGTGTCGAAGTTGGAGAGATCTAGCGTGGTGAGACTAGACATATAAGAGAACATATAATCCATATATTTCACCTGGGAGGTGTCGAAGTTGGAGAGATCAAGAGAAGTGAGACTAGACATGCCATAAAACATAACTTCCATATTCGTCACCCTCGAGGTATCGAAGTTAGAGAGATTAAGGGTAGTGAGACTGGACATGTCACGGAACATATATTTCATATCTGTTACCTGTGAAGTATCGAAGTTAGAGAGATCAAGAGTAGTGAGACTAGACATGCCAGAAAACATAAATTGCATATCCGTCACCTTCGAGGTGTCGAAGTTGGAGAGATCAAGCTCTACGATGTTTTTGATTTTTTGTTCATTATATTCTCGATAGAACATCAACCCGCTATCCACATTTAAATAGACCTTCTCCGATTCGGCATAGTAATAAGCTGTTTTATCGGTCGGGTCTAACCAAAGCTTAATTTCATAATCAGATTCTTCGTCATCGATATTTACTGCATTCATGGATGCAGCTGGCGCTACGGAACTTTTCTTGAAGTGCTCAATTTTATCCGTAGCGGCTCCTAAGGCTCTTAGTTTTTGTATTAAAATCCGGGCCCTCTGTCATGATGGCGATATGATTATAGTTATTTGTTAGAATGGAAAATATTAGTTTATTTGTATATCTGCCACTTTCAAGATTATCACTTAGTTTCATGCCAATTTTGATGCTATTCGTTTCATTGCCATTGGTCTTTCCAGTAGTCTGCAAGATTTGTGCTGGGGTAGACAATGCTGGAATCGGTGCATAGTTCGTGGACGCCCCAAACTTATAACCCCAAGTATTATTAGAAAAATCTCCTAATAGCCCAGTGGAAGAGATCGAATTAATTTTCGCACCATTTGAAGAATCATTATTTACTAGCGCCGTTTCATCGGTCTCTGAATTCAAAGTTGCCGTATAGCCAGTCTTATTGTTTGTATTTACTGTAAGGTTTAAGGGAATTTCTGTGGTTTTATTCGTAGAGTTTATTACTTGGTTTCCATTGACCGAAGCCACAGTATTATCTACCGAGGCCGAAAGTGTCGGAGTATACAGAGCAAAAACTGAAGCAGAATTAAAGTTAAAAATAAAAAGCGACAAACAAAGTCCTAATAGAAAAGTAAAGTTCCTTCGAAAATGTATCCACAAAAAATTATGAGAGAAGGTGATTTTTGGCATGTCTCTATTCTACCATAAACATAATCAAAAACCAGCAAGCTCATCTACAAATAATCCTATTTTCGTCCAGCTAAATCCCATTACGCATTTTTGCAAAAATTGTAATTTTGCGTAATAGGTGCTTTTTGAGAAAAGGACAAACTGTGGCAAGAATTAAACGAAAAACCTAAATGAGATTATCGGCGTAATGGGCACAGAAGATATTAAGGTTATCACTGGCGCAAGGCGAAATGGTAAGTTCATTCTACTTGATGACCTCAAGAAATATATCAAGAAGAACATTGGTGATGCTAATATCATCAGTTTCGACCTTTCTTCCCTGAAATATGAGAAGTTGCGAGAATATCATGTTCTAAACGATTATGTCGAGGAGCGATATGTTGAGGGTAAAAAATAATCTCCTGCTCATTGATGAGGTGCAGATGTGTGAGGGCTTTGAATTAGCCTTAAATAGCCTCCACGCTGCCCATAAATACGACATCTACATCACAGGCTCCAATGCTTCTTTCGCTGGTAGTGACCTTGCCACGCTTTTTGTGGGGCGAACCTACACTATTGAAGTCTAACCATTCTCTTTTGCCGAATTTGTCGAGTATTTTGGTTACAAGGATAAATATGAAGCCCTAGAGAAATATGCAGATGGGGGTGGCATTGCTGGCTCGTATGAGTATGACACCATCAAGAAAAAATACAACTACATCAAAGAAGCCTACGATACGATGATTGTGCGAGACATCGAAGATAAGCACGGAGTGAAAAACCCAGCCGTGATGGATGGCGTATCTGACTTTCTGATGGACAATATCTCGAAACCAACCTCTGCTCGCAACATTGCCAATGTTTTGAAGTCTAACCATCTCGAAGCGACCGATAAAACTATCGGTGCGTATGTGAAATACCTCTGCGAGGCGTATGCGTTCTATAAGGTGCGACGCTATGACATCAAGGGCAAGCGTTACCTCGTATCTACGGATAAATACTATTTATCAGACCACGCTTTCCGTTACGCCAAACTCGGCACAAGAACGCCAAACTTCGGCGATGTTTACGAAAATATCGTAGCGATAGAGTTGATGCGGAGGGGTTACGAGGTGTATGTTGGAGCAATGCGGAACGGCGAGATTGATTTTGTCGCAATCAAGGATGGTGAAAAAACTTATATCCAGGTTTCCTATATGATTACAGAGCGTGAAACGATGGAGCGTGAAGTCACTCCTCTCATCAATATACCTGGTGGCTATAGCAAACTCCTCATCGCTGGCACGAGGCAACACGAGATGCGATATGAGGGTATCTGTATTGTTGATATTGCTGATTGGCTACTGGAGGGCTAAAAGTTGTTCTGGACCTTAACGGTGCACTTGATTTTTTATACAAAGTATTGTAGAATATACTTGTTTCTACGTTAAGCTAAAAACATAGCTTTGTTCTTTAAGAAAGGGTGGTGATCGTGTATGTCAAGAAATCCAGAACTGGACAGATTGAAGTTAGAACAGCAGTCATTTTTTGAACAAAGGCAAGTTGTTTTTCAGAAATTTATGGATTTACAAAAGCAAACCAATGTGGTTTACGATACTATGCAGGCGTGTTGGGAGGAACGTGTCCGCGCTAGGGAGCGTATGAACCATGAGTACGAGGTAATGCAGTCTACGCGTTCGTCCCGTGATTTTATTTGGGGCGCGTATATGCAAATTCGTGATCGTAATAATTCGCGAATTGAGTCTTTGAAACATGAAGCCGATGCCGAACACCGTGCTATGCAGAAATGCTTCGATGAGGTTAGTCGTGTATATCTGTATGGGGATAAAGCTGATGCCCCATATTTTTCCCGACGAGGATATGAGCATAGAGATCGCTGTAATGCATTGGATGCCGAGATATCGGAACTTGCCCGTGAAGTTAAACAGGCCAAATCTAATGCGGAGGCTTTGGCTCCAAAAACGGATTCATCAATGTATAGTCGTGCAAAAGCTTCTTTTGAGCTTGCAAAATCTAGACATGAATTAGTGCAGGTGGGGTTTAACGAATTAAAGTCTCGGTGTGACTCCGCTAAGTCTGAGCTTGATCGTCTTCATGAACAACTTAAGCAGGTTCAATTTGCCCTCATTCATAAGCTTGAAGAGGCGAAGCCGGACCAAAATTCAAAAAATGTCACTTGATTGACAAAGTAGATATTGCACTTGTTCATGAAAAGCGAGATGCATTATAACCAAATACTAAGACCGGCACTAGTTGCCGGTCATTTTAATTTATTGCGTTTTTGAATATGCTGACTAGGTGTATTTAGATAGGTTTGCATTTTTCTCTTCTCTCTGATATAATGTAGCAAGTTACCAAAGACAGTGACGGAGTAATCTTAATAAGGTCACCGAGGAAAATCTTCTAAATTATTTTTCCGGTAACGAAAATTAAAAATTCGTAAACTTTTTAATAAAAAATTTAACAATCAAGGGAACTTTTTATGGCAATTTCCAAAGATAAAAAGAATACATTGGTTGCAGATTTAACTAAGCTTTTATCAGAAGCTAAACTAACTGCTTATGCAAACTACCAAGGTTTGTCTGTAGCTGAGCTCGAAGAGTTACGCCACAGTGCTCGTGAGCAAGGTGTGAAAATCAAAATCGTGAAGAACCGCTTGGTTCGTGTTGCGATGAATGAAATCGCTGTCTACAAAGACACCGACACTACTCACCTCACTGGTCAATTAGTTTACGCTATTTCTGATACCGACGAAATCGCTCCTGCTAAGATTTTGGCAGAGTTTGGTAAGACCCACAAAGCTTTCGAACTTTTGGGTGGTTTTTCTGAAACTGGTAACGCCTTGGATACCGCAGAGATCAATGCTCTTGCAGCTCTTCCTTCCAAGAACGAATTGGTCGCCCAGGTGGTGGCTCAATTGCTTTCCCCAGTCAACGATTCCATCTCAGCTCTCGCTGGTGGTCTTTCCGGAATTGTTTCTGGCTTAGAAAACAAGTAACAAGTGTACTATTAATAACAAATTTAATTTTTCGAAAGGTCTAATATGGCTGATATTAAAAAACTTGCTGAAGAATTAGTAAATCTTACTGTTCTTGAAGTAAACGAACTCAAAAATACTCTCAAAGATGAATACGGTATCGAACCAGCTGCTGCCGCTGTTGCTGTTGCTGCTGCTCCTGTCGCTGCTGCCGAAGAAGAAGGCAAATCTGAATTTAACGTCGTCCTTAAAGACGCTGGCGCTCAAAAGATCGCTGTAATTAAGGCTGTTAAAGAAGCTACCGGTCTTGGTCTTGGTGAAGCTAAAGCCCTCGTTGATGGTGCTCCTTCAACCGTAAAAGAAAACGTCAAGAAAGACGAAGCTGAAGCTTTGAAGAAAACTCTCGAAGAAGCTGGTGCTGTCATCGAATTAGCTTAATTAAAACTCTGAAGTTTACGAATTTATCGAAAATATCCCACCT
>CALIJO010000066.1 GCA_938017655.1 uncultured Candidatus Saccharibacteria bacterium | reverse complement strand
TCGGATCGGCGGTAACTTTTTTGTAGCTATCTTCAATTTTAATATCGTCAGAAGGTACTTTTTCGAATAATTCCTCTTTTACGCCATCAGCTTCGGTTAGTTTTTCCTTAGCTTTGGTGATATCAGAAGCGGTGACAATTTTTTGAATCTTGTCAGTACCACCCTTAAATGCGGAATTAGCATAACCCTCGACTCCAGCCACGGAAGATTGCCAACCGGAACTAACAGCTTCAATATTATATTTCGCACCACCTTCGATTGCGGTAGCTTTTACGGTTTTAGCCACCTGACACTTGCCATTATGACGACCGGCGTCACAATTCGAGATTGAGCCATCCCAAGAAATTTTTACCTCCTGGTCGGTTAAGAAATTGAGATTGCGGTAGGCAAAGGCAGAACCCTGGGGGACAGTTGCGACATCTGGCCTAGAAGCGGTAGCAGTAGTAGTCGACATATCGAAGGTAGCGATGAGACGCAATTCACCGGTAGCCTTATCTCCAACATTTTTCTCGCCAGTGGCCTCAAATTCAACTTCAGAATTCTTCTCGAGACTGGCGGTTTCGAGGAAGAATTTACCATCTTTTGAAACAGCTTGCTTGGCATCAGTAACAAAAGAAACATTTTCGGAGAAATTCTCGGCAATAGTCTTAATTTTGACGGAAATCTTAGCGGCAGGTGCCAAGATAAAAGCCCAGATGAAGCTTCCGATCAAAAGGACCGCGGCTACCACACCGATAATGATGCGATTTTTTAATGAATCGAGAGTGAGAATCTTTTTCGGCTGATTATCCGCCTCTTCATCTTCAGGATTCTTCGCGACTTCTTCGGAATCCAGATTCATCGTGGAATTCTTCTCTAGATTCGAATTAGTATTAGTACGAGAAGCAGCTGGCTCATTAGTAGTGCGGACACGAGAAACACTACCGAGCGGAGCAGCCTTTTCATTAATTTCGATTTCATCACTCGGATTTGCTTTCTTAGCCTTAGCTGGATATTCCAGATCCGCTTCATTAAATTCAGAAGGCAAAGTCGGGCGTGAACTCAAATTCTTCGCAAATGGCAGACTAGAAAGCGCCGCCATTTTCATGAGGGTTGGGTCAGTAGTGACCACCACGATGGCTTTGTCATGCATTTTTGCGGTACGAGCGATTAGTTTAAGGTTAATAGAGCTGCGCAGAACGTTCAACTTTTTCGGTGGAACAAGTGCAATAATTTTCTGTTTGGAAGCTTTGATATGGTTGATAATATCAGTAATATCATCCTCGGGCTCGATATAAAAAGTGTCCTTATTCATACATCGATTTTAACATATATTTGCACTGAACCAATAAGTTTATGCTAAAATAAGCTTAATGAGTATCTTTGATTTTATTAAAAAAGGACCGGGCGCACAGGCAGGCGTAAATAGTGCTGGTGGCGCGGTGTCAGGTGCGGAGAGTGCAGAAATTTTAGCCAATCTAGTACTAAATACGACTGATAGTGGCGTAATTATTGTGTTGCCGACTGGAGTAATTGAATATATTAATCCGGCGGCGGTAAGTTTACTGGGCGGGCAAATGGCGCAAAACTTCTTAGGTGCCAAATTAGAAGATATTTTGAAACTTGAAAATGGCCAAGGTGTAGCGATTCCAGCGCAAAATAACCTGGTTTTCTATGCGGTAAATAATGGCCAAAATTACACCACGCGCGGATATTTCTTAGTTAATTTGCAAGGTCAAAAAAAGCCCGTGGCGTTCAAAGTTATTACGGCACATTCACCCAAAAATGAACGCATCGTAACTTTTTATGATATTACTTCCGAACTTGAGGCTGAGAGTGAGCAAGCCGAATTTATTTCGACGGCTTCTCACGAAATGCGCACACCAGTAGCTTCCATCGAAGGGTATCTGGGGTTGGCCCTGAATCCAAAAACCGCCACCATCGACGAACGTGCGAAAAAATACCTAGAAGAAGCGAAGAAATCATCTCAGCATCTCGGTAAATTATTCAGAGATCTATTAGATGTAACGAAACTTGATGATAAAAGAATCAAAGCCCACCTCACGCCGATTGAAGTAACTTCGACGGTCCGCTCGATTGCTGAGGGCCAAATTCCGAAAATGAGCGAAAAAAATATTCACTTCACTTTTGGTTCCTCCTCTTCCGCCAATATGAATGGCGGACGCGTGATTAATCAAGAGGTTTTTGCGGCGGTCGATGTGGATTTTCTGCGTGAGATTATTAATAACCTGATCGAAAACGCCATCAAATACACTAACAACGGGGGTGGAATTTGGGTAAATGTGCGCGGCGATGGCGACCGTGTTTTGATTAATGTGACGGATACCGGGATTGGGATTTCCCCAGAAGATAGCAAACACGTGTTCCAAAAATTCTATCGCGCGGATAATTCAGAAACTCGCACGATTGGCGGAACGGGACTAGGTCTCTATATCGTGAAGGAACGTGTAGAAGCCATGAGCGGTTCGACTTGGGTGGAAAGTACCTTCGGTGAAGGGTCGACTTTTTATGTAGCCTTCCCTCGTCTCACCTATGAAGAATATCTGCGCCGCAAACAAATCGAAGCCAACACTCAAGCGATGACACCACAAAATACCGTCGCTTCTACCCCTAATATATCTACTCCTAGCGTCTCCGCGCCTAGTGAGAACCAAGCTCCGGCGCCAATGCAGTTCCCGACTGAGACGACCACGCCAGCCCCAGTAGCAGCGCCAGTATCGGCAACAATGAATACACCGATGCAAACTGAAGCACCTATGCAAGCACCAACAGCGTCGACTACGCCAACTCAGGCGCCAGCGCCAGCTCCGATAGAACCAACCGCACTGTCCACCCCTGCGGTTCCGGCAACTCCTGTGGCGCCAGTCATGCCATCTGCGCCAGCACAGACACCAACAGCTTCGTCTGCACCAACTCAGGCGCCAGCGCCAGCTCCATCAGCTACTAATGCACCAACTGCACCGGCCACACAAGCCAATCCCGTAGTACAGGCTAATCCATTCATACAAAACCCAGTAAGTCCAGCACAAACCGTGACTGCTTCGGCGCAAAATCCAGTAACCCCAACGCAAGGCGTAACAAGTCCAGCACATGATATGGCAAGTCCAGCACAAAACACACCGGCTACCCCAATTAATCCTTCCCCAGTTTCAGCCCCAACGATTAACTCAGCTATGCCTACCCCACCAATTACGCCAACTAACCCAAACATCTTAAATAAGTAAGGAGAGAAGATGACAAAAATTTTATTAGTTGAAGACGACCAAAGCTTACGCGAGATTTACGGAATTAGATTAACGGCGGAAGGCTACGAAATTGCTTCCGCGGGTGACGGTGAAGCAGCTCTCGCCTTAGCGGTAAAAGAGCGCCCAGACTTGATTATTTCCGACGTGATGATGCCAAAAATTTCAGGCTTTGATATGCTCGATATTTTGCGTTCGACGCCTGAAACTGCCAATATTAAGGTCATTATGATGACCGCACTTTCAGCGGATGACCAAAAAGCCCGTGGCGAATCGCTTGGAGCAGATCGCTTCCTTGTGAAATCCCAAGTCGGTATCGAAGATGTAGTGAATGCCGTTCATGAAGTCTTAAATGACGCAAATGGTACACCGGCTACTACAGCAACCGCTGCTCCAACCACAGATAATATGATGACTCAATTCGCGGCTACGCCAGCACAGGCCCCAGTCGCAGTGCCAGCGCAATCTGCCTCGCCAGCCAAAACTGCAATACAGACACAAGCTCCGATGCAGTCTATCTCATCAGCGCAATCAGCCGTGTCAGCTCAACCTTTTGTATCTGCACAACCAGCTACGCAAGCTCAGCCGACCACTCCGACACAACTAGCTACCCAAACTCAGCCAGTTACACCAGTTCAATCGCCAGTCAATAACTCTAACCCATTTTTAGGTAATGTATAGATTAAATAAATTTTTAGCCGAACAAACTGGCGTTTCGCGTCGCGAAGCCGATAATCTCATCGCGGCTGGTCGCGTAAAAATCAACCAGGAAGTTGCCATTTTAGGCCGTCGATTCGATGAAACACGCGATGAGATTTTTTTGGACGGTCAAAAAATTGAGGAGCTTAAAGGTTTTACTTATCTAATCCTAAATAAGCCCGTAGGATATGTTTGCTCCAAAAAGCGCCAGGGTGAGACGCCGACTCTTTTTGAACTTTTGCCAGAAAAATATCAGGGCTTGAAGACTGTGGGGAGACTTGATAAGGATAGCTCGGGACTGATTTTACTAACCAACGACGGTGATTTCGCTTTTTCGATGACGCATCCAAAATTTTTTAAGATTAAGAGTTACATCGTGAGATTAAATCGTCCACTCGCACCACTCCACCAGCAAATGATTTCCGATATGGGCATTGATTTACCGGATGGCAAGAGTAAATTATTCCTTAAAAAGGAAGATTCTGACCCGAGTGGTTGCACATTCTTAGTAGAAATGAGCGAAGGGCGAAATCGTCAAATCCGCCGTACTTTCCTGGCGGTAGGGTACAAAGTGGTGGAGCTACATCGCATTGAATTTGGGCGATACACGCTAGAAAACTTAAAGGATGGTGAATTTAAAGAGGTGGAGAAAAGATGAAAGTATTAATTATTGGTAAAAATATTAAAAACGTTTATCTTTCTCTGGATGCCAAAAATTTTGAACTGGACAAAAACCAGAATGCGCACCTCGATTTAGTTTACGATGGTAGTGAAAAATATTATAACGATCGCTTCAGTATCATGACCGGGCAGAAGCTGGCCGATGAGGTAATTTCGAATTTTCGTATCGAGACGGAGACGGCTTTTAGTCCGGAAAATCCCGAAACCTGTGACGATTTTCAATATATTTTACTTTCGAAAAATAACTATACAAACTTGGCGCCGGAATTTGTCAAACAATGTGATTTTAATAGCAAAATTTTAGAAAAACGCACGGCGAAATTTGATTACATTTATATCGATTGGTCGGCGGAATTAAATAATGTGCAAATTAAGGCGATTTTGGATTATCTCGAGACGCATCCAAAGACTAAACTAGCTTGGTGTTTTGATCGCTCGGAGCTGCCAAAATTATTAAATGCGCCAGATTTAAGCAAGACCAACTTGACGACTTTTTATCGTCTCCTACGACGAGCAGAAATCGTGTTTGTAATGGGTAAAAAATCCCAAATGATGAAAATTAAACAAATTTTAGGTACGCTTTCGACTTTGAAGCTAATTTATATAACCGAAAATCAAATTTTAGCTGGGGTTTTTAAGGAAGATTTTCAAAACAAGGACATAAAAGTGACACGTGACGTCGCCGCGACGATTATTGCGGGCACAATTTTCTCTGCACTAATTACAGACTGGAATCTACAGCGCGCCCTGATGCTTTCGAAAATTAATGTCGAAAATTCAAAGGCCAATAAAACCCTAAAAATCCAACAATTATCCGATAAGCTGCGCGAAGCCTTAGCGATTAGATAAGATAATCTACCGAATAAGTAGATAAGATAAACTACTGGATAAGCTCCGATTCAAAAAATCCCTAGTCTGACTAGGGATTTTTGAAATGCTGCAATACTTAAGCTAAAGAGCGGGTTTTACTTGAGAAACTCGCGGAGGTAGATGCCGGTTGGCGTTTGATCATTTTTAGCGATTTGTTCTGGTGTACCCTCGGCGATAATTTGACCACCATGTTGACCACCTTCTGGACCCATATCGATAATCCAGTCGGCACTTTTAATCACATGTAGATTATGTTCGATAATAACCATGGTATTACCGCCGGCAACTAGACGATCTAGGATTTTTAACAAACGATTCACATCATCAGTATGCAAACCGGTGGTTGGCTCATCTAGAATATAGAGAGTTTTACCGGTGGAACGACGAGAAAGCTCGGTGGCGATTTTGATACGTTGGGCTTCACCACCCGAGAAAGTAGTGGCGGATTGACCGAGACGAATATAACCGAGGCCGACCTCTTGAATAGTCTTCAGTTTATTAGCGATAGCAGGAATATTTTCGAAGAACTCCACCGCCTCATCGATGGTCATATTTAAGACATCAGAAATATCCTTACCCTTATATTTTACCTCGAGGGCCTCACGATTATAGCGCTTACCATGACAGGTCGGACAAGTCACATAAACATCTGGCAGGAAGTGCATTTCAATCTTATTCACGCCGTCACCTTGGCAGGTTTCACAGCGACCGCCCTTGACATTAAAGGAGAAACGACCGGCCTTATAACCACGAATCTCTGCTTCTGGTTGAGCGGCAAAAAGTTCGCGGATGGCGGTAAAGACACCCGTATAGGTGGCAGGATTCGAGCGAGGAGTACGACCAATTGGACTCTGGTCTATCACGATACATTTATCGAGATTATCAATGCCGTCGATGCGTTCATGTTCGCCAGCCACAGTTTGAGCACGATGAAGACGGGCGAGTAATTCGTTAGCTAAAATTTCATTAACTAGAGTGGACTTACCAGAGCCAGAAACACCAGAAACCACTGTCATTACCCCGAGGGGGAATTTGACCGTGAGATTTTTTAGGTTATTTTCCCTCGCGCCTACTACGGTGAGATATTGATTAAGCTTTGGTTTACGACGGGCCTTAGGTACGGGGATTTTTTTAGCACCGGATAAATATTTACCAGTGAGCGAATCCGAGTCATGCGCAATTTCTTCTGGCGTACCAGCGGAAATCACCTGACCACCACGTGCACCAGCCCCAGGACCAATATCAATCAAATAATCTGCACTCATCATAGTATCCTCATCGTGTTCGACCACCAGCACGGTATTCCTAAGGTCGCGCAGATGCCTTAAAGTCGAGATTAATTTGTCATTATCGCGTTGATGGAGACCAATCGACGGTTCATCTAGCACATACAACACGCCCTGGAGGCCAGAACCGATTTGGGTGGCGAGGCGAATACGTTGAGCTTCTCCACCAGAAAGAGTATTGGCGGCACGACTAAGCTCGAGATAACCTAGACCGACGTCTTGCATGAATTTGACTCGTTCACGAATTACCTTGAGAATCGGGCGGGCAATCAGCGCTTCCGCTTCGGTAAATTCGAGATCCTGCGACAATACATCGAGCATAGCATCGACATCGAGATTACAAAAATCATTAATATTGAGGCCGTGAATAGTGACAGCGAGCACGACTGGCTTTAATCTAGCACCGTGACAGGTCTGACATTCATGCACGCGCATAAATCGCTCGATGTCCTTGCGCATAAAATCCGAGTCGGTTTCCTTGTGGCGGCGCTCAAGAGTCGGGATGACACCTTCATAGATTGATTCATAGGTCGCACCATCCTTAAACTTGCCGGAGCCAGAAATTTTGACTTCATATTTTTCATTACCCGTGCCATAAAGGATTAAATGTTTTTGCTCTTCGGCGAGTTCGCGAATTGGTACGTGAATCGAAAAACCATGGCGCGCAGCGACGGCGGAGAGACGCTTCAGCCACCAGGAATCACTTTGTACACGTTTAAACGGACGGATGCCACCTTCGGCGATGGTAAGATTTTGGTTAAATACAAGATTTGGGTCGATTTCCATGCGCGTACCGAGACCAGTACAAGTCGGGCATGCACCTTGCGGGGCATTGAAGGAAAAGAGACGTGGTTCGAGTTCTGGAATCAATTCGTCTGGGTGAACTGGACAGGCGTAACGCTGGGAATAGGTGAGAACTTCGGTATTCGATTTACCGAGATTTTTACCTTCGATAGTGGAAGAATTGTCATTGATTTTTAGAAGCATGATTAAGCCCTGGCCAAGGTCAAGAGCCTGCTCGATGGAGCTAGAAATGCGAGAATAAAGTTCCGGATTCAGGATGAAACGGTCGACTACTAGTTCAATATCATGGCGCTCCTGTTTTTCAAGGGTCGGAAATTCATCTAGGGCGTAGACTACACCATCCACGCGCACGCGAGAGAAACCCTTTTGAAGGTATTGTTCAGAAATGTGGAGAAATTCACCTTTTTTCTGTTGCACGATTGGGGCAAGCAACATCAATTTCGAACCAATCGGAAGCTTCATGACTTCATTGACGATGTCTTCGACAGAGCGCTTAGATACTTCGCGGTGACAAATCGGACAATGCGGTACGCCGACACGGGCAAAAAGTAGACGTAGATAATCGTAAACTTCCGTAACTGTAGCGACAGTAGAACGAGGGTTTCGGGAAGTAGACTTTTGGTCAATAGAAATAGCTGGCGAAAGCCCGGTAATCGTATCAAAGTCTGGTTTATCCATTACACCGAGAAACATTCTGGCATAAGAAGAGAGCGATTCGACGTAACGACGCTGACCTTCAGCGTAAATCGTATCGAAGGCGAGGCTAGATTTACCAGAACCAGAAAGCCCGGTGATCACCACGAGTTTATCGCGCGGGATATCGAGGTCAATATTCTTCAGATTGTTCTGCCTAGCCCCACGAATCTTGATGTAATTGTCTGGATTGTCCTTCAGGAGCGCTTTGCCGCCTGGAGAGAGTAGCCCCTTGTTTTTAATTTCTTTCTCTAAATTCATCTCGTTATCCATGGTCAAATTATGTTAGTATTATAGCAAAAAATAAGAGTTTCGTCGAGATAGCGTAATAGCTCAGGAAGATTTAGATAAATACAATATAAGAAGATGGAGTATAGGGTTCTACGCGGATTACCTATGGCTTTCTGGTGAAGTAGCCGGGACGGCCATGGGCTGGGTCGTCGATGCGGAGCCAGGTTTTATCTGCCGTTAAAGGATCAGCGAGATAAGAACCGTTTCCTCCACGGAGCTTCTTGCGGTTCGCAAACATTAGATAAGTATCCGTAAGGTTAGCGGTATCAAAATCATTGTTCACATAAATTGTTTTTAGCTTATCCTTAGGTATTTCATCGAGCTAAACCATGGAACCCATAGTCGTCACCTTCGAGGTATCGAAATTGGAGAGATCAAGGGAGGTGAGATTAGACATGCCAGAAAACATACGGTTCATAGTCGTCACCTTCGAGGTATCAAAATTGGAGAGATTAAGAGAGGTAATGTTACGTAAGTCGTAAAACATACGGCTCATATCCGTCACCTTCGAGGTATCGAAATTGAAGAGATCTATCTCTAAGAGATCTTTATTATCCCATTTTAAAAAGAACATCCTACTGCTATCCGCATTTAAATACACTTTTTCTGGTTCGGCATAATAATAAGCCGTCTTATCGGTCGGATTAAACCAAAGTTTAATTTCATAATCAGATGCTTCATCTTCAACATTCACGGCATTCATAGAAGTAGCTGGCGCTACAGTGCTCTTCTTAAAATGTTCGATTTTGTTCGTCGCGGTTTCTAAGGATTTTAGTTTTGTATTAAAATCTGGGCCTTCGGTCATGATGGCGATACGATTATAATTATTGGTTAGAATGGAAAATATTAGTTTATTCGTATATCTGCCACTTTCAAGATTATCGCTTAGTTTCATGCCAACACTAAGCTGGTTTGATTCGTTGCCGTTGGTCTTTCCAGTAGTCTGCAAGATTTGTGCTGGGGTAGAAAGTGCAGGGATCGGTGCGTAGTTCGTGGACGACCCAAACTTGTAACCCCAAGTATTATTAGAAAAATCTCCCAGTGGCCCAGCGGACGAAATCGAATTAATTTTTGCACCAGCAGTAGAAGTTGCATTGGTTAGTGCAGTGTTTTCAGTTTCGGAGCTTAATGTTGCCGTATAACCAGTCTTGTTATTTGTATTTACTGTAAGGCTTAGTGGGATTTCTGTGGTTTTATTCGCACTGTTTATTACTTGGTTTCCATTTATCTGCAGATTGGCTTGATCCACGGAAGCGGAAAGTGTAGGAGTAAATAAGGCAAACGTATTATTACTAAAAATTAAATTAGAAAAAGAGATCAAACCTAAAAATAATACGAAAATCTTTAATTCTCTATTAAACCCCCCCCCCCCATGAGGTTTACTTGAGTTAGTTTTTTGCCGTTCATAGTTTTATTTTAGCATAAACGTGATAGAAATATTCACTATTTTATTAAGAAACCAGCTCGAACCACATCTTGAGGTCTTCCAATGTGGAATCGAGAATTTTGCGTCCGTCAGTAGTTTCGCCGGTGGTTTGATGACGCTTCAATAAGTCATTCATCGCCTGAATAAAGCCAGGGGTCTGACGGGCGATTCTAGCGGCACGGTATTTTTCAAATTTCGCGATTTCATCTTGACTGAGGGCGTTTGGAAAATTTCGCCCCTTATAATTCAGCAGCAGTGAATCGAGGCGCTCATCCTGAAAGAGCGGATGAAAATCAGCCAACTCGTTAGCACGAAGATTCGGCACAACGGAAGCCTGTTTACGATCTTCGTTATTTAAGAAACCATCATAAAGCCTCGATTCGGCCTCTTCGAGCTTATCAAAATTACGCTCACGAGTGAATAATTCTCGCATTCGCTCAATGAATTCTGGGTGTTTTTTTAGGGTCTCGAGATTCTTTTCAATTTGGGATTTTTCGAGCTTAATTTTTTGCCAACCAGTGGTGCCGGCCGGAAACCCCTCGATCCCATTCGAACTAGATTCGGTACTCTCCACGTCTAAAACTGAGAGTGGCGCGACAGCCGGACATTTACTGGGAGCTAATTCCTTAACATATTTCGAAAAATCGAACCAAGTTTGATATTTTTTGCCGGCTCGACTGACTTTTTCTTCTGGTTTGAATTCCTTTTCGGCCTGCAAAATATCCTCGACATTGTAACGTAAATCGAAGACTATGATATTTTGGTTTTTCCCGGGCGCGATTGGTATAGCTACCGTGGTGTGATTAGTTTTACTCGAATAATGACCGCTAGTGTAAACGAAAGGTGTCGCGGAATCGACGGAAAGGTTTGTGGCGTTCAGAAAACGCAGAAGCTGTTTTTTATCACGTAGTTTTAAGAGAAAATCCAGAAGTTTTGGCTGCCTTTCATGAATAATTTTTGCTACGGCGATTGTGGCGTAAATATCCGAAAGCGCATCATGGGCATGTTCGTGAGTAATGCCGTTTAAGGCAGTGAGGAGTTCGAGACGGTTGGTCGGTTTTTTCTCGCCAGTCTTGGAGTCTTCCGCAACTGGCCAATTAACCCCCTCTGGACGCAGTGCCCGCACCATGCGCACAGCATCCAAAATATCAAATTTGCTACGACCATCGAGATATTGCCAAGTATATGGGTCATAGAAATTGCGCCAAAACAAGTAACGGATAAATTCATCATCGAAGCGAACAGAATTAAAGCCACAAATAATAGTATTTGGAGTAAAAATCTCCTCTTGCAGAATCTTACAAAGTTCTGGCTCCAAAAGGCCATCCATACGCGTATCGTTCGGAGTAATATTGGTGGTGACGATAGCGTAGGGACTCGGCAAAGTATCTTCATCGAGACGTACGAAGAGATTAACCGGATCGCCGATGGGGTTAAAATCGAGATCAGTACGTTGCCCAGCGAACTGCATGATGCGATCTTCACGCGGGTTAATGCCGGAAGTCTCCAAATCATAGAAGAAAAAGGTAGGTGGGTGATTTGCGTCTAGGTAGTCCGGATCAAAATTGCGATTCATACTACTAGTATATGCCTAAACTAAGATTTTAGCTGCTGATTAATGGCTTCGCGGAGTTTTTCTTTGAATTCTTTTTCCTTGGCGGAAGGGAGCTCGAAGGCCTTGCCATTGATATAGATGGTTGGGGTTTCGTTGACGCCGAGACGTTTCGAGATAGCCATATCGGCCTTGATTTTTTGCTTCACCGCATCGGAATTCATATCCTTGAGGAATTTTTCGGTATCACCCTTACCTTCGGTAACTTCAATAAAATATTCACGGAAGTGATTATCGCGGTCAGAAGCAGAGAGAGATTCCCAGTTGGATTGTTCCTTAAAAAGTTTCTTAGCGTATGGCTCCCAGTAGCCCTGAAGAGCGGCGGCATTAGCCGCAGAGGCCGCGGCGGTACCGTTTTGGTGATAACTCAAGATATAACTTCTAAAAACTAGACCCACTTGACCGTCATATTCTTTCACAATATCAGAGAGATATGGAAAAACCGTGGAACAGAATGGACACTGGTAGTCGGCATATTCAGAGATAATCACCTTGGCGTCCTTATTGCCTTCATAGTTATCGCCCATATCACCATTACGAGAGTCGGCGGCGATATATTTGTTCGTGTCGAGGCCCTTAATCCAATTGTCATAAGCAAGATTTGAAGAAATCGCGTTACCACAAAGCCACAAGAATCCAACAGCTAGCACCCCTAAAAGTCCATAAATCAGTTTTTGCATTTTCCTCCTAATTTCTACTTTTGGTAGATTTTTTGTATAATATAAATATTAGCATATTTTGTCTAAGTTGTAATATTTTAGACTAAAGGAGGAGCCGTGTCAGAGGCGAATATGACAGATACAACAGAAGATAGGACCGATTTTAACGGCGAACAAGAAAACGCGACTGGAGTGTTCAGTGGCGAAGAATCTTCCCATGGATTAAAAGTCTGGTTTGAGAAAATCGGTGTGAAATTAGCGGCCTTTTTCGGTGTGATTAAACAATTTTTAAGCCGCAAAGACGGCGATGAAGAGGCCGATTCTTTCGAGGGGCCGGTGAAGCGCGGATTTTTTGATCGTAAATTTAATAAAGCAGAAAATGAGCCCACAGAGATCAGACATGAGACAAGCACGCTCAGCCAATTTGGTGGAGCTGGCCTAATTAATAATCATTTTTCGAATCCTGAACTCGAAGCAACTCGCGCTACCGATACAGATGGCGACGGTATGGTTAATCATGAGAAAACTGAAGAGACCTTAACTAGACGCGAAGAGGCGACGGATTATTTGAGAAATACCAATTACTATATTGGCACTGCCGAGACAAAAACTACCGCCATGCCAGAAGTGTTCATTCCGGAGACTACGGAAGATTTTGTTTGGCTAATTAATAAAATGCCAAGCTCGGTGCTTTCAGATAGTCAGAAAGAAACTCTAGGCAAGGTCATGAGTTTCGATAGTAAAAAGGTTTCTGATATTATGACACCAAAGGCGGAATTAAAGTTCGTGGGCGAAGAAGATTATATGGGACCGCTGACCTTATCTGGATTATATAAATCTGGCCAGAGTCAGTTCCCTGTCACCGATCGCCGTGGTGAACTATCTGGAATTTTACACGCTAAGACACTTTTCCAACTAGATATCAAGGATACCGATCAGGCTTCCGCTTTTATGGACCGCAAGATTATTTATCTTTCGGAAAATTACCCACTTTATGAGGCGCTTTTTACCTTACTTCGTTCACACGCGCAGGCTTTCGTGGTGGTAGATGAAGCAGGAAAAATCTCAGGCTTGCTCGACGCACGCGTGCTGCTAAATTCCCTCCTTGCGATTGACGACTCGGCTGATTTTACTAAAGATGAAGATTTGGCTTCAGTAGTAGAATACGCCAAGCGCTTTAAGAAAAATTAATTTACTGATTAGGCTATTTAGACTAAGTAGCATCAGTTAAGTTAAATCGTATTGAATTAAAATAGATTAGATTGAGGACTTAATGCAGAATCGACGTTTATTAAAAAGAAGAATAATAACTGGCCTAAGTTTGCTGGGTTTATTCTTGCTGACGGTAGCACTAAATCCAAAATCTTATAATTACACGCCGGTCCACTCTGAGCAGCAGAGCGAAAGCACTAAAGCTGACGAGCATGGTAACGTGAGCAATGCTGAGCCCACAGAAGCTCAAAACAATCCAGATAAGCCTACACCTACGAATCTCACGGATGGCACTGACACCTCTAATTCTAAGCCGCTAGCTAGTGAGGTCTTGTCTAGTCTCGAAGTTAAAGGTCGCGCACCAAAGACCGGTTACAAACGAACAGAATTTTATAAGAATTGGCCAGAAATCGAGGGTTGTAACTTGAGACAACGTATCTTGAAGCGGGATTTTGGCGAGACGGCCAAGACAGACCAGAAGTGCAATGTAATTTCTGGAAGTTTCTACGAGCCATACACTGGAACTTGGATGACTTTTTCGAGCCGTGAAGAAATTGGTAAGAAAATTCAGATTGACCACATTGTGGCGCTCTCGGATGCCTGGCAAAAGGGCGCTCAGTATCTCAGTAGTGATATTAGATTTCAAATTGCGACCGATCCCTTGAACCTTGCCGCAGTGGACGGGCCAGCTAATCAACAAAAATCCGATAGCGATGCGGCGAGTTGGCTTCCGAAGAATAAAAGTTTTCGCTGCCAATATGTAGCGCGCCAAATTTCGGTGAAGAAAAAATATAATCTCTGGGTCACGGAAGCCGAAAAATCCGCAATGAGCAATGTCCTAGGCGGATGTCCGGAACAGAGAAGCTACTAAAAAAATGATAGCTCCCTAAGATTAATACTTTACCCTGGTTAGTCGGTGATTTTTATTTCATCCCCCGTGAGTCCATCTACTAATAGAATCTCTTGTTTATCAAAATCGATTTTAATTGGTCTTCCATATGGAAGAACCATGCGCGGAGCAGTGTGGCCAAAGTTCAAATTAAACACTGTCGGTAGGTTATATTTTTTTGCTAGCGCAGTGTATATTTCTTTGTATTCGCGATAATACATTTCATCTTGCGGCTTTCCAATAATTAGTCCTCGGATAACACTAAATATATCTCTATCTTCTAGCACCGACAGCATACTTTTTAGTTTTTCTGGATCAGGTCTTTCCTCACTGGTTTCAATAAAGGCTATTTTACTACTCCACTGCTCTCGGGTTGGGAAAATTTGATATTTTTCATATACTTCTTTTTGATCTGGGTGTCGTCCTCCCGTAATCATTTCAGATAAACTTTCTAGACATCCGCCCAATAAATCACCCCGTACCACTCCTTTACCGCACAGATATTCATGCCCATGTTCTTCTTTTCGCTCTTTACGCCATACTCCTAATTGAGATTCATCAAAAGAAGTCCTTGCCTCATACCAGACTGGACTAGACTCAATCACTATATTCTTCTCTGAATCAAAAAGTTTATGCAGCCAATCTTTAGTATATGCAAAAATTTCCGGACCAAGCTCGGCAACATCCGATAGCAATGATGGGGCATAAAAAGTTGCCAACCCCAATTGATAAAGCATCAAATGATTATTAGTAGTATCCGAAAAACCCAAAAATGGCTTTGGATATTTCTTAATAATTTCAGCAAACTCATCATTCATCAAATACGGCAATGTCCTGAATGTATCGTCACCACCAAGTGCAGACCAAATAATATCCACCTCTTCGTCCAAAAAGGCTGACTTTAAATCTTCTGCCTTCTTTTCTGGATGATTTTTTAGAAACTCCTCGCCTTTTAATGCGTTTGGCATATATTTAAATTTCAATCCAAACTCTTTAGGCAAGCGCTCTTCAATTAATTTAATCTCGTGTTTTACGAATGGCTCCCCAAGTACGCCACTTGACAGGCAAACAATCCCGACCGTAGCACCTTTTTTTATTTTTCCTGGATAAATCATACTATGTCTCCTCCATCACCATTTTTTGTACGGCTTAAATATCTCTTCAGTCATTCTTATCTTAAGCTTATAACACCCTGTCATTTTACACAACGCAAAAAAAGAACTCCGTAAGGAGTTATTTTATTAGATTGTATATCACCTATCTAGAATTAACGGGAGAAGTATCTAAAAAATAAAAGTGGGTGGGAAAAAATGGAATCAATAGCCAAAGAAAAGTAACTATAATAACATCGCTAAGAAAATTACAAGTCGTTAATTAAAATTAATCTTAGATACTAGCCTATCAACATCCGTCATTGGAGCACTTGTGATAACATCCTTACCGTATACACCCCTCAAACGCTCAACCTCATTCATCGCAGTAAATACACTGTCCTTCGTTATCATGTCTGCAGCAATTTCTTTTCCATCGCGACCTTTAACAATCCCTTGCTTAATGGCTGCATTTTGAGCATGCTCTCTGTTTTTCATAACGCTTTTTATTTGACAAAAATGAGCCAATAGCCAAATCTCAAAAGATTCATTGGATAAACAAACAATAATATCATTTCTATTGGCATTTAAGGTAGCATTAATTAGTGTTTGCTTTGATCTCTCACTTTGCAATCTCTGGTCTATATCACACACTATTGCGACATAGTCATACTCACTATTATTTTTCGTCTTTATTGCTAGTTCTACTAACTTGTCTATATCCTTACTGCCTCTAGATATGATTCTTATACTATCACGCGTAAGGCGCTTTATTCTTTCAAAATAACCCTGCTCCGTCATAACGCCATCGGTAATTATCAAAAAGCGATTATGTAGGACCCTAGAATTACGAGTCTGATTACTTTTTTCCCGCATTCTTAGCCTTTTGCCAATAAAGTTCAACTATATAAGAGAGCGACACTCTTGGCGTTGCACCGTATTTGCCGCCTACATATTTTTTATAAATATTATCTTCTTTTCTGGTTGAATATTTTATATCAGTTAGCGGATATATCTGCGAACTCCCATCATTATCTTTTTCTACAAACCATACCTCATCTCTATCAAGAATATCTTCCCCGTAAATAGTCGGGTCTAATAGTGAGACGTCGTGAGTTGAAAAGATGAGTTGTGCGTTATTTGGATTAGTGCTTTTATGGTTAAAAATATCAATTATTTGAGACACAATGCTAGGATGTAGACTCCTATCAAGTTCATCAATGATATATACACAACCTCCAAATAGTACCGGAAGTAGATCCAGCAAGATTCCACAGGCGGCGATTGTTCCATCTGATTCTTTATTAATATCAAAGTTAGTTCTAGTTCCGCCGATTTCATGCTCAAATATTACTTTTTTCATTCTATCAAGGAAGGAAGATGATTTTTCTAATTCCTCAATTGTCTCTTTTGATATTTTAGGATTCCCCGCTTTTGCAAAATCAACAATTGCCTTAGAGAGAATTCTTTGCTGTTCTTTGTTTGCGCCGGATTCAGCCTCTACTAGATTAACAGCCCTAATACCCAAATCAGCAGAAAATAGAGTTTCATTTAGAAATTGATGTATTTTTTCATTCTTATCTAGCGCATGCATTAACCTAGACGTGTTAATATTATCTACTTTATTTGAAATACTAGAAAATATATCATCCTGAAAAAAATTGAACGCCGTTCTCGCCTCTTCATTGTCAGATTTCTGAAACTGACTTATAATTGGGTGGTTTTGATTTTTTTCGAAATTAAATTTGATTGCTGTTTTTTCATCTTCTTTAAAAATGCTGCTAGTTTCAAAAATACTTAATTCTTTCGAATAAGCAAGGATTTTAGTTGGTTTGTTTGTTTTATAGATGTTTAATTTCTCCTCGACAACAATACCTTTCTTTATCACCAATAAATAATTATACTTGTAATTATTCTTAGCTATAAATAAGAAATTAAAACTTGTCGGCTTATCGTTTGCAGAAATATGACAGTCGATGGCGACCTTATCGCCAGTTATTAAATCCGTAGCACATTCTATTGCATTTAAGAAATTTGACTTACCAGCAGCATTAGCCCCATAAAAAGCAGCAACCCTGGATAATCCTATATTTTTTTTAGGTAATTTTGCAATAATAGATTCTTTTTGATAATTAATATTAGCAGTTCTTTCCATTGAAAAAAATTGCTCTTCTTTGAAACTTTTATAGTTAGAAAAGGTAAAACTTAATAACATTAATTACTCCTTGAGAAAATTTTAGTAAATTATTTGCATTTTGTCAATATTTAAATTTGAATTTTGCATAAAATACGCAAAAAAGTAATTAAAAACCTGTATTTTTACTAGTATAAAAAATGATATGTATTAGTAAACTAAAAGGATTTCGTATGGCTCTCGATTCAATCAAACCCATTATAATAAGATGATGGGGATTTTTATAATAAAAAGAAGGATAATCTTGATTTTAATCCACAGCCGAAACAATTATAATAATCATTTATTTTTTGAACTGATATATAAAAATATCAATTTTACTCAACATATAATGATGGATTCAAAAATTTTTCTCACGAAACAAAATACCGATACATATACTTTGTTTTATAATCACCTTTATTTCATGATAATAGGCTTTTTGATATAATTTCAATATGATTACAGGACTATCAGAGCAACTTAAAGAGTATGCAAGAAATCAATCCTCAAATATTATGCGGCAATACTATAACGATATTGCAGATGCTTTAATGGATGATGATTTTATTCAAACCTTGTCAAATACAGAAATCTTAAATCGTTTAGAATTTTTTAGTGGAAATTTTGAATATTATATATCCAATCAAAACAATTATAATGATGCTTTGAATTTGGTTCATGCTGGCTATATTGCCTACAGAGTTGATAAAAAACAAAATATTAGTAATTTTTCACAAAAAGTTAGAGATTTTGAAAATAAACTTCAAGAAAGTGAAGAGAGAATATCCGAGATCAACAGAATTGCGAGTATTCTATCTGGTGCTGAGATTTTAGAAGCTTATGCTAATGATTTTGATCAGCAATCAAAACAACATGAGCTAAAGGCTAAAAAATGGCTAAAATTTTTAATAATCTCTATTGTCGGGTTAATTATTATTATTGCTTTTCTTCTATTTATCCAAATTTCTAATTTTCCTATCATTAAAGATTGGTTGGCTAACGACATCAAAAATATAAGAACATTAGACACTTTAATGCTTGTCATAAAAGGCTCCATAGTTATGACCTATATACAAATTCCGTTGTTTATCAGAAAAAACTACTTTGCAGAAAAACACCTAGAGCAATCATCAATTCATCGCCGAAATGTCCTTAAAGCTTTACATGCTGTCTATAAAACAATAACTAACCAAGAAGAAAAAGATAAAATCCTTACAGTCGGAGCAACTATTGCTTTCTCAGAACCAGAAAGTGGATTTATTACCCGAAAAGAAGGTGCTGGCGGTGATGATAATCTTGAAGCTATTTTAAAGATAATTGGCAAATAACCACACGACATACTGGTTCTATTTTCTACAATGTATTTGATAATTTTCGGCAACAGTTTATTGCACGAAAGTTACAAGCAGCAGTCGAATCACAATCTATAATATATACGACTTTCTCGCTGGCAAGTTATCTAGAAAAATAGCAAATAATAAATAAAGGGCATCAAAATATTTTTATAATATTAAAACTTTAACTAGATTAAAAGGTCTAGTTTACACTCGAAAAGACCCATTTTAATAGCCCCTTTAATCTACTGACGAGCTATTTTTGAGTGACAGTTTTTTATTTTAATAACAAGATATTATTGTATGGCTTGTTCTATATATTTTACATATGGCCTGACTAGTCGGTATTTTTCTCTTTGAGAAAAATATCTGTTCCTCCTCGCTCGGAAAGAAAAAAGCTAGCTTTTTCTTTCACTCACTTCGACGCCCAGGCGAACTACGTTCTCGTCTAATCTAGGTACCAACTAAAAAAGTCTACCAAGGTAGACTTCTTTAGTTGGTACACCTGTTTGCCACTTGGGACGCATCGGGTGCAACAAAAAAAGAACTCCGTAAGGAGTTATTTTTGGTGCACCTGACTAGACTCGAACTAGCACACCCGAAGGCACTACCACCTCAAGGTAGCGTGTATACCAATTTCACCACAGGTGCATGCGTTTATTATAACATATTTTTTCGCTATGGGGAGAAAAATCTTGAAATTATTCCCATTACGAGGGGCGCGATTTTTGGAATTTTTTATCCAAAATCGAGATCTGGAGACACCCTACGCTTTATGGAGTACGATTTTTGAAAGTCTTCTTTACCGACCAATTAATAATATCGTTAAAGCGGTCTTCACCCGAGACTAGATGCTGATCCGCCGAGAAGGCACGCACGTTTTTATTCATAAAATATGGCAAACTAGATTGATAGAGCGCAATTGAAGGCACCTCATCTAGCCAGATTTCAAGAAATTTACGATATTTGGCGTCGCGTAGTGAGGTATCAATCGTATTTCTAGCACTGAGAATCAAGTTCGAAACCGTAGCGTTCTTATAATTGCTGAGGTTATAGCCATTTTCGGTAGCCTCGGCCGAGTGATAATAAGGTACCACATCTGGATCGGCACCCATGGCGATTTCATAAATCAAAATATCATAATTGCGTGGGCGAAGGACGTTAAGAGTAAAATCCTGAGAAGCTTCGTAGGCTGCAACTTGGTTTGGCACGCCGAGAGATTTTAGTTGTTCGCCGAGACGATTAGCGATTTCTTCCATGTATTTATCACCCTTGACCGTAACAATACGGAGGTCGGTGCCAAAATATTCGGGTTTATTAGCCTTAAAATTATCAAGCTTAGACTTAGCTTCGGTAACATTAGTAGTAGCGGCCTCTGGGAAAGACAGGGTCTTGGCCTGCTGTTCGGTGATCGGGAATTTGAGTGCCTGTTCACCGTTTAGTCCAGATAAGAGATTACCATAATTAAAACCTTGACGGAGGGCTTGACGGAAGGCCTTATCTTGAAGCGCGGTATTGGAAGTGGAAGTAGTATTAAGAAAGGCAAAAACGCCATAATTAACGGTAGTTTGTTGCTCCTTGAGGCTTTTTTCATTGAGAAGCTCCGTAGTGTAACGAGACGGAAGACTGCCGGTGGCAGTAATGGAGCCGGATTTTAGAGAAGCTTTAATCGCGTCGGTAGTAAGAAAAGCATGTACGGAAAAACTATCAAGCAGAGTCTTTCCCTTGTAATAATTTTGGTTACGGTTCAAATAGACTACTTTTTCGCCTTCATTGCCGATGGTTTGGGTGGCCTTAAAGACGAACGGACCAGAGGAAATTGGCTTAGTAAATAATTTATGCTCATTCAATTGTTCCGGCTTCACATCCTTCAAAATATGGGCTGGAAGGATTGGAAAATTCAAGTTACTTTCGAAAAAAGCATTAGTATTTTCAAGCTTAAAAACTAGAGAGCCGTCTTCGGATTGACGTACGGTGACACCATTTAATTTATTGCTGAAGTTTGATTTTAGAGAAGCGCTCTTAATGGTATTGACTGTATAGAGCACATCTTCCGTAGTAAGATCGTCGCCATCGGACCATTTCAAATTCTGACGCAGGCGCACCGTCCATTCATCGCCAGTGGTATTGCTAGTAATGGTTTCAGCCAATCCCGCACCGGTATGGCCAGAGTAATCTACCTCAGCGAGACGAGCAAACATCAGACGAGAAAGAGCCTCCTCCGAGAAAGTAGTGGCAAAAAGCGGATTCATGGAGTTAATCTTACCTAGAGTACCTTCGGTAAAATTACCACCATCGGTGTAGGTTTCCACGGCATAAGATTCAGAGTACCAGACTGATTGAACAGTAGCAAAAAGCAGAATAGCTAAGATTAAAAGTACCCATTCCAAGACAAAGAGACGGACATTTTTCACATGCGAAATATGACCGATCAAGTTTTCCTTGACATGCTCTTTACTGTTTTCGCTAAGTTTGCGACCAAAGAGCGTAATTTTTTTGGAAATTTTTTGACTACGTTTTTTGAGGGTCTTATTCATAATTTAACTAATGGTAGGCAGCAAAAGCATACCTAAGATTGAGGCGACGAACATCACGACCAATACCACAGTGGCATTAAAAAGGGATTTTTCGAGGCCTCGACGGGTGGTGTATAATTCACCACTTGCACCAAAACCTGCACCGAGAGAGGCGCCGCGTTGTTGCAATAAAATAAGGAGCATGGCGAGAACGGCCGAGATAAGACTTACACTTTCGAGGATACTTCCAATATTCATAATTTAATTATAGTCTGGAATGACGAAATTAACAAGACTTGTCAGGACACTCATCAACAACCATGACCAGACTAACTGAATACCTGAGATGGAAATATGCGGGACTAGGTGTACGACCAACCACAACATTGCAATGTTGAGCACCAGGTTAAAAATTCCCATAGTGAGCAAAATCAGAGGTAGAGCGAAAATAGTTAAAATTGGCTTCACGATGGTTTGAACCACAGAGAGCACGAGGCCAGCAGTGACAAAAACCCCGAAAGTATCAACCCCTTGATCGACGCGACCAAAAAGTTTAACACAAACCCACATTAAGAATGAGGAAACAATCCAACGCAGGATGAAAAACTTAATTTGCTTTTTTATCATAAGCCTATTGTAGCACGATTTGGCCTAAATTTATTTGAACATGCGTTTATTACGCAGCTGGCGATGAAAAGTAATGGCAAAACGATGTGCCTCTTCATCGATGCGTGCGATAAGCTTGGCGAGATGCGATTCATTAGAAAAAACCTGGCTGGAAAAACTCATAATCCCCTGGTGTGAGTGTGGGATAATCAAATTAACATCGGCGTTTCTAGTATGGTCACCGGATTTATTGCGGCCGATGGCGGGAATTTTAGCCTCAATCAACAGAGGTAGAACGGCACGAAGCTGCAAATCGGAGCCATCCAAGATAATCAAATCTGGATATTCCCATTCCTGATGCTTGAGACGACGCGTCACCACTTCACGCATACTGGCGGTGTCGTCATTCTTACTACTACGGATTTTAAATTTACGATAGTCCGCGCGGCTAGCCACGCCATTTTTGAAAACTACCATGCTGGCCACGGTGTCGGAGCCAGAAATATGAGAAATGTCATACCCCTCGATGCGACGCGGTACCGAATTAAGATTAAGGAGCTTTTGTAGTTGTAATAATGCTTGATCAGAGGATAAATCGAGAAATTCCTTGTCGGAAAAAATAATTTTACGCTTCAAGCCTTTCAGGCCAAAATATTCATCGCGGAGTTTGGCCGCCATTTCGAACTCACCGAGCGAGGCGTGGCGGCGCATGTCGCGCTCAATTTCTGTGAGCAGGTTGTCGCGGTCACCATTGAGATAACGGATGAGCCGACGAAGCTCAGTTTTGTAAGCTTTTTCGGTAGTTTTACCAATTTCGATACCTGGCGTAAGGCCGAGATCGGTGTCGAGAGTTTTTTTGCCGTTATAAGGTTTATCGTAATAAGGGAAAATCTTTCTTAATACTCTCAGCGCCTTAATAATAGTGGTTTTAGCGTAAAACGGGCCGATATAAGTCGCCTTGTCATCTAAGGGATTTCGCGTAATCGAGACATCCGGCACCGGCTGGTCCATATTAATGCGCACGTAGCTGACGGTTTTATCGTCACGCAGTAAAATATTCCACTTCGGCATGTAGCGCTTAATCATTTCCGACTCGAGGAAAAGCGCATCCATCTCGGTATCGACGATTAGCCAATCGGTGTCGTGAATTTCTGCCACCAAGGCTTCAGTTTTCGGATCTTTTTCGGTATTTTGAAAATATTGACGAACCCGATTTTTTAAGACCGCCGCCTTGCCCACGTAAATCACTTTCCCTTCGCGGTTTTTATGAAAATACACCCCAGGGCTACTGGGGAGTGTTTTCAGTTTTGCTTTGAGTTCCGCCGAAATCATTATTTTAATTATAAAATATTTTTAATTTTTTACAAAATCCGCCCTGAGTTAACATCTCAAGGTGTTACACTTGAGGGGTTAGAGTATGACACCTGAGTCGACATCTCAGACCGTGATACTTTTAGACTATTAGATAAGGTTGGCGTCTTTTAAGAGTTTTTCGGCATCGGTGGTGTTTTGAAGTGAGTTTTGAAGCGAAATTTGCTTCATGATTTCCTCGAATTGATCGAGCTTCAAAATCTTACTTAGGCTATCAAAGATTGGAGTGGACTCAGCTGGGATTTTAATCTCTTTTTTCTTAGAATCTTTGAAACGCACCACAGCGTGGGTCTGGTCGAGCTCCTTAGGATTCTTTTGATTAGGAGTGGCAAAGATTAGACCCTTGATATCCCCCGTAAAAGTATCGATACCCACAACAGCATTGGCAGTGCTCTTAATTTCTTGGATATATTTATCATAATCCTTGATGGTTTTATCCTTCAAAACACCCTGCTCTTCCTCTTCATAGGAGTTTGGAGCAAGAGAATAGGCATTCGAGAGACACTTAGAAATTTCGGTATTTTGGGAGGCTTTATTGGCAGCCTCAAGGAAGCGACTGAGTTTATTATCATTAAAAGTAATGCGATAGAGTTTACCGAGATCGCCCGAAAGCTTGGCATAGCTAACAGACTCTTCGCTATTTAATTCAGTAAAATTGGCAAATTCATTGTCGCGGTAAAGCTTAGCCATGAGGTCGGATTGCTGGTCAAGGGTCTTACCGATATTTTGAGTCACACAAGAAAGAGTCCCGGCAATACCGTTCTGTAAAACTTTTGGTAAGGTAAAGCCTAGCGCGCTACCTACGCCCGCAATGACTTCCTCAGCATCGACACGTTGCCACTTGTTTTCAATTTCCATCGCAAAATCATCGAGCGATTTTTGCATTTCTGAGTCAATTTCTTTACCAGACCCCTTCAGTACAGCGGTCAAACTATCCTTCAAATGATCGAGCTTCAGATAAATTTTGCCATCTTGAGCTAAAATCCCCTCAAGACCGAGCAGGATTGGTGAATTATCGCCCTTCATGGTGAAATTTAGAGTGGCGTGGACGGCGGCAGAATTTTCTGTACTACCGCGACTTAG
>CALIJO010000065.1 GCA_938017655.1 uncultured Candidatus Saccharibacteria bacterium | reverse complement strand
TCGAGATCCGCTTTCAACTTCGCACCTCCGCCCTGTCCCATAATTGCCTCCGCCAGGGAAACAAAGGTATCGTTAAAATCTTCCGAAGATTCCGCGAGCGCCGTCAACTCACCAAGACTCACTTCTTTCACTTCACCGTTATAAATTGCCTCAATACGCTCCTGCTTTCTTAAATTCTGGGCCAGAAAATCCTCCACCGATTCGCCCGCCCCTTCGAAATTACCCCAATCGCGCCAATCGTCATCATCGTCCTCATCGTCCTCATCGAATTCTCGCGCCACAATCACTTCTTCAATTGGTCGACCATTCACTTCGCAAAGCCCCTTTTGATAAAGCCCTTCAAGTAATTCATCACGGTCTAGCTCATCCACCTCTATCGCTTCAATATAATCCACCCCGATACCCGTACGAAACATCTGCTCATTGTCTGCCGAATAGTGTTTTAAATCACCCATGGTGCGTCGAAAAATCTCCTCCGGCGCCAATCTCCCGGCAAAATGCGCTTCATTAGTCGAACCATAAGAGTCCACATTATAGGCATACCAATCTGTGCGATCAAAAATTTCCGGCTTCAATACCACCGCATGATTCTGAATTTTACTGCGTTGCGCCGCATTCATAATCCTAGTAAATACATTGTCTGCACCCCCCGAATCGATATCCAGTACCGAGGAAATTCCATTTTTCACCACTCCTCGGCTGAACCGCTCGGTCGTACTCATCAAACCTGTAGTTAATACCTGATAAACCGAGTCCACACTCATTGAATTCAACATATGGACCGCGCGTACATCCTCACCATACTTGGCCAGATATTCTTCATGTTTTCCATTTTCTACATAAGTAGAGTAACCCGGAAAAACCTCACGGCGTGTCAATTTTTCTGCACGCTCAAGCTGTTCCGCATCGAGGTCTTCTAACTTATACTGCCACTTCAATCTCGCTATCTTATAATCGCGCTCCGCCCTCTCCGAAACTTCATCTAGAGCATCTTCTACTCCGAGGTCCTGCCTAAAAATCTCATCTAGTGTCTGCTGCGCCACTGTCTCATCCATCGTTTTTGGCACTTCCATTTGTACTAAACCAATCGCCGCCCGTACCAGATTACTAGTATTGCGTTTCCTAGAAATCACTCCGTCACCTAATTCACGTGCAGTCGCATCTGCCAGAGAAACTTTCACACCGTTTTTTTCAAATACCAGGGCATCACACAAACGAAATTCACGCTTCGATTCTAAATCATGATAAGTAATCTCCCCAAGTCTCACCGGCGTGCCACTTTTAAGCCACGCTTCACCGTCTTTTTCGCGTGATTCGGAACGTAATTTCCGCCCCAATTCTGAAATTTCCGTCAAAGGTTCACGCAACTTAAAGCGATATTCCAAAGTCTGATTTTCCAGATTCTCCACCACATCCACTCGCTGGTTTTCAATATGGTCACGGTCACAAATAATTTCATGTCTCTCTCGGATCAAATATTCTTGACTACGCTCCTTCTCTATAGCTGATGCCAAATTTTCCTTGCGACCTAGAATCCCCTCGAGATCAAAATCACTCACACTTTCGGCTCGTTTTTCTTCAGCTTTCGTCTTTTTCTCCCCCAAGAACTCCACCCCTTTTAACGCCTCCATCAACTTCAGGTAATTATCACTCACCTCCTGCTCTCCTGCTTTCTCCAAGCCATTTGGCGCCAAATTATGATTCATTCTTCCATTATACTATAAGCTTATGCTTCATGAGCCCTGCCTCTTCCCAAAATCATAGTCACCTTTCACGCGCCTCTCCTACGCCTGTTTTGACAAATCAAACATCTCATGTGATAATAAAATGGAAACTTTGTATCTATTACACGTTCTTTTACAAAATGAAAGGGGAAAACATGAGTCAAAAATTCCAAATTATGTTTCAAATCGCGGAATCTAGTTTCCAGGAACTGCCCAGAGTCTGTCGTACGCCCGCCTA
>CALIJO010000064.1 GCA_938017655.1 uncultured Candidatus Saccharibacteria bacterium | reverse complement strand
ATAAATATGCTAAACTTAAATTTAGAAAAGTCCAATATGTTATGGACGCATACAACCTCTTTACATTTCTAAAAATCTCTGGTAAAATAGATAAATAATTTATGGCTAGTCAAAAGGAAGTGATTAAATTAGGCGGCACCGTCGTCGATGCATTACCAAATACTCAATTTCGAGTAGAACTTGAGAATGGTCATATTATTATTGCGCACATGAGCGGAAAAATGCGCAAAAACTTTATCCGTCTTGTGCCAGGTGACAAGGTAGAAGTTGAACTTACCCCTTACGATCTTACGAAGGGCCGTATCAGCTTCCGCCTTAAATAATATCAACCCTATTTTGGCGAACTCTGAAAAAATTTCCGCTTTTTCATTAGTACCTGAAATAGATTAACAAGGAAAGGATTTTTACACAGTGAAAGTACGTGCAAGTGTAAAGAAAATCTCCCCTGATGATATCTATGTTCGTCGCAAAGGCGTACTACGTGTCATCAACAAGAAAAAACCTAAGAATAAGCAAAGGCAGGGTTAAGCATGGCAAGAATTGCTAGCGTAGTCATCCCTTCCGAAAAACAAGTATGGATTGCCCTTACTTACGTTTTTGGTATCGGACGCACTACCTCAAAAGCCATCCTTGCGGAGGCCAAAATTGAGCCTACCACTCGGGTGAAAGATCTCACCGAGGCTGAGGAACAGAAAATCAACGACATTATTTCTAGCAAATATCAAGTCGAAGGTGATCTGCGTCGCCTCGTAACAAACAATATCAAACGCATTAAGGATATCAATTCTTATAAAGGTATCCGCCACAAGGCTGGTCTTCCAGTCAACGGCCAACGTACTCGTACGAACGCACGTACACGTAAGGGTAAGGCGATCGCGGTCGGTGGTGCACAACCAAAAGCAGCAAGTAAAACCTAGTTAGTGGAGTAAAATATGACAGAAGAAGTTAGAACTGAAGAAGTCAAAGTCAAAACCAAGAAAGGCAAGCGTATTGTCACTTCTGGTCAGGTCCACGTCAAGGCCACCTTTAATAACACCATCATCAGCATTTCCGACAAGAAAGGCCAAGTCCTCGCTCAGTCATCTGCTGGTGCTAACGGTTTTAGAGGTTCCAAGAAGGGTACAGCTTACGCTGCTCAAATCGCCGCTGAAAAAGCTGGTGAAATTGCCAAAAAAGATCACGGTCTGAATTCCGTCGACGTTTACGTCAAGGGTATCGGTCTCGGTCGTGATAGCGCCATCCGTGCTATCTCTGGTCTTGGCATCAAAATTGATAGTATAACCGACCAAACACCTATCGCTCATGGTGGTGTACGTCCTAAAGGAGAGAGGAAACCGTAATGGCACGAGATAAATCTCCAATTGTCAAACAAAGTCGTCGCGAGGGCTTTGCCCTAGCACCAAAAGCTCACAAAATCATGGCTAAAAAATCTGGTATTCCAGGTCAGCACGGTGATATGCGAGTTCGCGGTGGTAGTTTGTATCTTACCCAACTTCGCGAAAAGCAAAAAGTTCGTAGACTCTATGGTCTTCTCGAAAAACAATTTGCTAAATTGATGAAAGAAGCCCAAAAGGCCGAAGGTCTAACCGGTGAAATCCTTCTAGAATACCTAGAACGCCGCGCAGATAACGTTGTTTTCCGCGCTGGTTTCGCTTCTACTCGTCGCCAAGCACGCCAACTTGTCTCTCACGGACACCTCACTCTTAACGGTCGCCGTATTGACATCCCTTCAATCCGCTTGAAGGCTGGTGACAAACTCGAAGTACGCGCTAAGTCTCAAAAGTCTGAATACTTCAAGAATCTCGACAATATCGTTGCTGCCAGTGGTGTTACTCCACTCAGCTGGATGAAGTCTGATGCTAAGAAAATGACTATCGAAATTACTGGCAAGCCAAAACGCGAAGAAGCCGAAGCAGGCATTAACGAACAACTAATCGTTGAGTATTACTCACGCTAAGGAGAAAAATGACAACAAAAGTAATTCACGAAGCAAATCTTGCAGAAGTCATCGACGTATCCGAGAACTGTGCCTCATTTGTAATCAAGCCACTTTACTACGGCTATGGCAACACTTTAGGTAACTCTCTCCGCCGCGTCTTACTCTCAAGTATTAAGGGTGCTGCAATTACTTCCTTCAGTATCGAAGGTACTACTCACGAATTCACTGCAATCGAAGGTATTCGTGAAGATGTCGTCGACATCATGCTCAACCTTAAAAACATTCGTTTTAAGAGCCACTCCGACGCTCCAGTCGAGCTTACTCTTGAAATCAAAGGTAGCGAACAATCTAAAAAAGATGGTGACGCACGTGTCGTCGCCGGCGATATCAAACTCACAAACGAAGTCGAAATCGCTAACCCGAACCAGGTAATTTGTCACATCGATGATCCAAATTACACTTTGAAGATGCGCTTCATCGTCGAATCTGGTCGCGGTTATCTTACTATTGAGCGCTCAGCCGAAGAACGCATTCACAGCGATATGATCGCCCTTGATGCTGTCTTCACCCCTGTAATTCGCGTTCGTTTCAATGCTGAAAACACCCGTGTTGGTCAAGATATCAATCTTCAACAATTGACTATCACCGTCGAAACTGATGGTACTATCACCCCACGTGAAGCTTTCGAAGAAGCCGCTGCGATTCTCGTGAATCAATACCAGGCTCTTGCTGGAAAAACCGTCGCTGACACCGCTCCAGCTCCAGGCTCCAAGAATGAACAGGAAGATGCTGGCCTTATGCTTCCAATCGAAGAATTAGGCTTATCAGCTCGTACTGCTAACGCTCTTGTGAACAACGCAATTCACACTATCAGAGACCTCGTTGTCTTATCTGAAACCGACCTCAAGGACCTCAAAGGCTTCGGTCAAAAGGCTCTTGATGAAGTCAAAAATAAACTTAAGGAGTTAAATATCTAATGCATCGCCACGGATATAAAGGCCGCAAGTTCGGCCGTGAAACCGACCAGAGAAGGGCACTACTACGTGGGCTGATGTGCTCTCTGATCAAATACCAGTCGATCACCGTGACTCTAGCTCGCGCTAAAGAAATGCGCCGCTACACCGAGAAGCTTATCACCATCGCCAAAAAAGGTGGTCTCGCTAATCGTCGTCTCCTCATCGCAAGATTGGATGACCTTGAAGTTGCAGACCTCTTGATGGATGTTATCGCTCCTCAAATCGAACGTGATTCTGGTTACCTCAGAATTGAACGCGCTGGCTTCCGCAAGGGTGACCACGCTGAAATGGGTACTATCTCATTTGTCGATTCTATCAACCTAACTAAGGAGGCTAAATAATGAAGACTTTTAGCCAAAAAACCGCTGAAATCAAGCGCGAATGGTATGTTATCGATGCCGCTTCTTTGCCACTTGGTAAGTTAGCTGTCGTCATCGCTGACAAACTTATGGGTAAGTCCAAAGTTACTTACACTCCACACATTGATAATGGTGACTACGTTATCGTCTTGAACGCTAAGAACATCCAAGTTACTGGCAACAAGATGGTTGAAAAAATGTACTACCGTCACAGTGGCTTCCCAGGTGGTCTCACCGAGCTCAAACTCGAAGAAATCATCGAGAAGAACCCAGCTTACGCCATCAAAGAAGCTGTCAAAGGCATGCTTCCAAAGAACAAACTCGCTGACGATCGTTTAGCTCGTCTTCGTGTCTTCAATGGCGCTGAGCACACTCATTCCGCTCAAAATCCAAAGGAGATTAAATAATGGCAACCAAATATTCCTACGGACTTGGTCGTCGCAAAGCAGCTACTGCTCGCGCACGTCTATTTAAGGGTAAAGGTGAAATCACCATCAACAACAAGCCAGCCCTAGAGTATCTTTCTCTAAACAAAAGCTTGCTTGCTGAAGTGACCGATCCTTTAGCTCTCGTTAACAAGCAAAAAGAATTTGATGTTACCATCCTGGTTTCCGGTGGTGGTCTAGCTGGTCAAGTCGACGCTATCAAATTGGCTATCTCTAAGGCTCTTACCTTGGAATTCCCAGATCTACGTCCAGTCTTGAAAAAAGCTGGTCTCATCAAGCGCGACCCACGCGAAAAAGAACGCAAAAAATACGGTTTACGTTCTGCTCGCAAACGCGAACAATTCTCCAAGCGTTAATCAAAAGAAAATACTCCTCTTCCGGGGAGTATTTTTTATGTTAAAACTAAGAACAAAAGCCCTCATCATCTCTAGCTACCATAACACCTAGCACCAAAACAAAAACTATCTCAATAGAAGCAACCAAAGAAAAAGCTCGTGTATTCACGAGCTAAGCAGACATTGCTTCAAGTTTGTAATTTTCCCGAAGAAACTTACTAAAATCCCGAATCCAGCAGGTCACTAGATGCCTATAAGTCTGCGAAATGCGTACCACAATGGTTTTTGTTTCCAAAAAATCTTTGTAGTGCGAGAGAAAAGTTAGTTCTGACCCAGTAAATGTGCCAAGAGAATCTTCTAGTAATCGAAACTCCACTTCGTCCAGCAGCCTATTCTGAGTGTATTTGATGGTAAAATAGCTCCAACCCAATTCTTTACTCAGATTTAATTCAATACCGGCAGTCTTTGAATGTTGATTATTGAATTTCTCAAAAAAAGTTAACATTTCTTTGCGCATAAAAAATACCCCCATTCTAGGTTCTATTGTTTAACATAAGCAATCTTTATTATTATAACCCAACATAAGCGAAATCGATCAAAAAACAGAAAATTCATTCAGCATAAGCGAAATTAGTCAAAAATCGACCAAAAATCCACAAAATCCGCTATAATATAGCCATGGCAGAATCTAATGAATCCGCAGTGCTTTATCAAATCAATCTCAAAAACCTGATTAAAGCCCTGAAATCACCATCTTATCTCAAACGCTTTATTAATTACAATAAGCATATTGTATTGTATTTTGTTTTCGGTGTCCTCACTACTGTCGTCAACCTTATTAGCTTCTATATCTTTGCCGAAATCCTCCAGATTGAAACCATTCCAGCCACCATTTGGGCTTGGGTCGTAGCCGTAGCATTTGCTTTTATCACCAATCGTCTATATGTTTTCGAAAGCACCGCCAAAACTCACGCTGCTATCCTCCGCGAAGCGATACTTTTTTTCATTGCACGCCTAGTTACACTTGGCATTGAAGTCTTTATCATGTGGCTCTCCGTCGATATTTGCGGCCAAAACAAACTTATTTGGAAAGTTATCTGTAATATTATTGTCATTATCGTGAACTATACTCTCAGTAAAGCTGTCGTTTTCTCCAGTAGCCGCACCTCCAAGCGCCTCGGCAAACGTCAAGACAAAAAGAATAATAAATAATTGCTTCGCCTAGCCACGAAAACCATTCGATATATCTACCAAGAAAAGCACGGACACTAATTCCGCTGCATAAGTTCAAACACATATTGGACTCCAATAAGAAATAAAAGGAGCA
>CALIJO010000063.1 GCA_938017655.1 uncultured Candidatus Saccharibacteria bacterium | reverse complement strand
ATAACAGCTTCTCACTGTGAGCCATGGGCCAATCCTGAAATATTTCTTGGCTCGGTTCATCCAGTTCTGGGTCAGTGATGAATCGCCTATTCTCAGCAACTTGGCACACCATCTGCTTAATCATTTCTTTCGCGATACCACATTCCCTCATGTCTTCTTCTAAATACTGCTGATAATATTGCAAAAATAGATCCTCTAATTCTTGAAATTTTCGCCATGACAACTTGCTACATTCTTCAACCCGAAATCGCATGGTGTAATTCAAAAAATCTTGACCGCCTGATCGCCAGACATAGCCAAGGTCAGCGTGATGCAATAATTTTGCCTGGATACTATCACGACATACCTGTTCTTTTGGACCAGGAATGGTGCCGATGATCGCACGTTCCATAAACTGGTGCTCAGCTGAACCAGGTTCGTACTGCTCATCGAGAAACGAGGCCGAATAATGCTCTTTAGTAGCATAACCGTCCGGTGGTGGACCGGCTTTAAATCCAGCATCATGTGCTGCCGCTGCCACTAGTAACAGGTCTTTCTGATCCGAGCTCATCTTGCCTGCTGGAACCACCTCTGTCAGTAGGCGCGTCGAGTGCATCACATCCACACCGTGTGCTGGTTGGTGATATGGATAATTTGGGTAGGTAGCTAGTAGACTAACTGACAACTCGGCAAGAAACTCCGCCTGTTCTTTGCTATGAAATAGCTTCGCAAGCTGCTCCTTTGAGGTATATCGGTCCAGCACCTTTGCTGATACTGTTAATTCTACATCGGTCACCGTTGGATCACTCTGGTTAGCACAGTTACGACGCCCCCATAACTGCTTGTCGAGATTTTTTTCGGTAGTGGTAGTAGTTATACTCACAGCATTATATTATATATCATTTGTACTATTTAGTCAATAGTACGGCGTTGTGAATACTATAACCAAGTCGGTCTTACTTGGTATAACCCTATTTCTTCAGCGCCTCAGTTACTCGCTGAGATGTCGGCAAATTGACATCGACATTTTCAAGCGCCTTAG
>CALIJO010000062.1 GCA_938017655.1 uncultured Candidatus Saccharibacteria bacterium | reverse complement strand
AATACTGCTCCTTTTATTTCTTATTGGAGTCCAATATGTGTTTGAACTTATGCAGAGGTTTTGGGCGGTTTGCCGTTCTTCTTATGGATGAGAGCTTCAGCTCCGTTTTGAGCTTTCTTGCACGAGTGTGGCACGGAGGAATTGGCGTGAAAGATAGGTCTTTTGGACGTCAGACCAGGCACCGGTACAAGTAATAATACTAATGGAATCTTGGCCAGTGACTGGTGATTCGAGCATGGCAGACATTTTTTCATTAGCATCGGCCAGGGCTACGGTTTGGTTTTCGTAAACACGGTAAGTGAGTTTGGTGCCATCACCCATTTCGATTTGAATCAGATCGCCTGCGACGAGGCTGTTTAGATGTTTAAAAACGCCAGAGGCGGTTGGTCCACCATTGTGTCCGACAAAAAGTGCGGTTTTGCCAGTAAGTGGTGGAAGCGTGCCAGTATACCATCCTACATCGAAAATACTGTTCGGAGTACTGATAGCGCCTTTTCCGGTGAGCCCGACAGGTAAAATACGAGCGTTTTTGATGCCAAGTTTTTCGATACTCATAAAACGTGGTTTATCGTAGGCAACAGAATAAGAGTTAGTTTTATCTTCGGAAATCGGAGTTTCATCCACGGAAGCTTGGTCGGCTTCGAGATCGAGGTTGGATTTAGGTAACATTCTTTCACTACCTTCTTTGGTTTTATAATAATGGTCTTCCCAGAAATATAGACGTGCAGTGACGATGGTAAAAATTAGGGCCAAGATGATAAATGGTAGATTGATTAGGATTTTAGATTTTGATTTAACTTCGAGAGACATCCCACCCAGCTTTCTTATTTATAATCGTCGTAGGTTACCATGAGGGCGCGGGAATCGAGCTGACGGAGATTCTCAAGTGCAACTGTCACCACGATAAGCAGTCCGGTACCAGAGAGGGAGAGACCCATCGGAGCGTCGCTAAGCATAATGGCAACATAGTCGGTGATAAATGGGATCATGGCAATGAAACCAAGTGCGAGGGCGCCGAAAAGATTGAGGCGAGTCATAACTTTTTCTAGATAGTTAGCCGTGGTCATGCCTGGGCGGACGCCTTCGATGAAGCCACCTTGCTTTTGGAGGTTATCGGCAATCTCTTTGGTATTGAAAATAATCGAAGTGTAGAAGTAAGTAAAGAGTACTACGAGTAAGAAGTAAAGGGCTGGATAGATGAACCAACGTGCATTAATGCCATTTGGATAGAGGGTCTTAAAATTCGAGGCGTTTGGCATGGTGAAAATTTCACTAATGGTCTTGGCCATGGCGTTACCCTTGTCCATACTGGAGATGAGCTGTCCGACCAGAGCTGGGAGTGAAAGGAAGGCAGTGGCGAAGATGACTGGCACCACACCGGCAGAAATAAGCTTCAGAGGTAAAATCGATTTAATACCACCATAGGCACTGTTGCCGTGGATACGCTTAGCGTAATTAATAGTGATGATACGCTGAGCTTCATTGAGCTTGACGAGCCAGTAAAGAATTAGGATTACGACTACGAAAAGGGCTAGTGTCACCCAGAATAAGACTGGGTTAACTGGAAGATTTAACCAGCCAAAGAGGTTGAGTGAGCCATTCTTGGTATCGAAAAGCTGTTGGCCGAGTGAGCCAAGAGTGCTTGGGAATTGGGAAATAATACTGGCAAAAATAATCATAGAGATGCCATTACCAATACCCTGCTCGGTAATAAGTTCGCCGAGCCACATCAAGATAATGGATCCAGCAGTCATAGTGATGACAGAGACGACCCAGTCACGTGGAGTTGGTGTGAAGCTGAGGGTATTCGAGGAGACCACAGATTGGTAAAGAATGTAAATATAGGCAATGGATTGCACGACGGCGAGAGGCACAGCGAGCATACGAGTCCATTGATTAATCTTGCGACGACCAGTTTCACCATCCTCAGAAAGTTCTTCGAGGCTTGGAATAGCCTTGCTGAGAAGTTGGAAGACGATAGAAGAGGTGATGTATGGAGAAAGCCCGACCAAAATAATGGAAAAGGAGGCAAGGCCACCACCTGAAATTAAGTTAATAAAACCGGTGAAATCTGACTTGGAGATCAAGCTAGAAACGGCATCCTTGAAGGTCTTGGCGTCGCCCATTGGCACAGGAATGTGTGCGAGTAAACGGTAAGCAGCCAAAATACCTAACACGGTAAAAATGCGTTTTAGCATATCTTTGTTTTTTAGAGATTTCAAAATCGTCTTAAAATGCATGGAATCCTCTCTATTTATTAATCTATATTACCATGTTTACCTAAGTTTTTGAAGATAAAAAAAATAACCCCCGCTATGGCAGGGGTTATTTTAGCTTAATTAGTCGTTTTGCTTCTTCAAGCGCTTTGGTACTGGATTCTTGGTGAATGAACCACCAGCTTTTTTGAGCATTTCGAGACCAGACTTAGAGATAAATTGGGTTTCGAGATTAATTTTGCTGTTAAGTTCACCACGGGTGATAACCTTGACCTTGACGAATGGGCTAGTAATGAAACCAGCTTCGAAAAGGGTGAAGTTATCGACTTTACCAGATAAGGCATTAAGGATGTCAGTGTAGACGACTTCAGCCTTAGCGTGGATAGATTTGAAACCTTTGAGCTTAGGGACAGCTTGCATCATAGCGCGCTGACCACCCATGAAAGTAGCAGGCATCTTGCGGTGACCAGTACGGGCTTTTTGACCTTTGGTACCACGACCAGCAGTCTTACCACGACCAGCGGCAATACCACGACCAGCACGAGTTGGGCGGGTATTAGCTTCAACGATTAGATCATTGTATTTCATTACTTGCTCTCCTTTTCTTTGGTAGCAGTAGTATTCCACTTAGAGCGTGGAACCTGAGCTTTAAGACCATCGATAACGGCGTAAGCGATATTGACCTTGTTGGTAGAACCGAGAGACTTGGAAATCAAGTTCTTGATACCAGTCAAACCAATCACGGAACGAACGATGCTACCAGCGATAATACCAGTACCAGGGGCAGCTGGTTTCATCAAAACGTGAGCACCAGTAACTTTGGTTTCCACTTCGTGGCAGATAGTTTCGCCAGACATGTGGAAGGTGACCATGTTTTTCTTAGCTACACGAGTAGCTTTTTGAACAGCGGCGGTAACATCGGCGCCTTTAGCGACACCTACACCAACTTTGTTTTTCTTATTTCCAATAGCAACAAGAGCTTTGAAGCGCATACGGCGACCACCTTTAACGGTGCGAGAAACACGATCGATATTGATAGTGATCTCTTCAAATTCCTTTGGTGCAGCTTCACCACGGACGCGATCACGGCGATTATTGCGGCGCATTGGGCGACCAGCCATATCGCGAGTTTGCTTGGTGGCAGCGACATCGTCAGACATTTTGAGGGTGCCAGCTTTGTTCACTACTTTTGGTTGCTTAGGAGCGGTAGAATTTGCTTCGGCCATATTAGAACTCCAATCCTTCCTTACGAGCTGCATCGGCTAGAGCTGACATGCGGCCAGCGTAGGCGAAAGCACCACGATCGAATACAACTTTTGTGATATTTGCTTTTTTAGCTTTTTTGGCAATTTCTTCACCAATCTTAGCGGCTTTTTCAGTCTTAGAACCGGTTAGCTTGGTGCCAACGGTGGTAGCAGCGACTAAAGTAGTCTTGGTGTCGTCATTGATAATTTGAGCAGAAACGTGAAGATTACTGATGTTAACGCTCAAGCGTGGGCGAACTTCAGTACCATGAATTTTTGCACGGGTACGTTTTTGGCGATACAACTTATTCATTATTTCTTCCCTGCCTTTCCAGCCTTGCGAAGGATTACTTCGTCGGCGTATTTAATACCTTTACCCTTGTATGGTTCAGGTTTCTTGAAGGCGCGAATTTCAGCGGCAACTTGACCAACTTTTTGCTTGTCAATGCCAGAAACAATGATTTCCATCTTGTTAGTCTTTAATTCGATACCTTCTGGGGCTTTGTATTTCACTGGGTGGGAGAAACCAAGAGACATCTCAATTTCTTTTGGACCACCGGAAAGACGAAAACCGACACCATTGATTTCGAGTTTTTTCTCAAAACCTTTGGAAACACCAGTAACGGCGTTGTTTAGAAGTGCGCGTTGTAGACCATGCCAGGCACGAGCTTCAGCTTCATCATTCTCACGGGTGACAATGATTTGACCGTCTTCGACCTTAGTCACAACGAATTTTTGTACAGGAACCTCGAGTGAACCCTTTGGTCCAGCAACAGTAATGAACTGTTCGCCGACCGTGATTGTCACTCCTGCAGGAATCTGTACAGGTTGTTTTCCGATACGACTCATATCTTCCTTTCAATTAATATTCGGTTAATTTTAACATAATTTAGGTCTTAATTCAAGATAAAAAATAAAAAATACCCCCTCCGGACGGAAGGGGTAAATACAATTTTACTTAGTTAACAGACTAGATAGCAATAAGATACTTTTTCAATAAATGTAGTACCCTGGAAATATTCCAGATAGAAAAAGCATTGAGGTTATCTCTGCGCCGACAGTTGCTAGGATATTTATCAAAATAAAGTAGATTACATATTTAAATGGTAAATTACCGTAAATTTGTAATGTTAGCAATATTGGTAGTAATATCATCCAGGTGTATTTAAAGCCAGAGAGTTTAGTATAATTCTTTTGTTCTGAATATACGCAATCTGCAATTTGCAGAACTTCATTAGTTATACTCATCAGAGTCAATATAAATAATAGTTCCATATTATCCATTTGATTATCATATCGAAGGATGCAACAGAATAAAATATAGACCGTGTAGGCTCCCATAATGATAAATGTTTTAGCTCCATAATTTGGTTTAGCTATTTTTGATTTTACTCCCTGTATACAATTTTCTAGATGGATATGTGCCGCTATCAACATGAAACCACATAAACCTCCGACAATCTTATATACACTACTCAAGTCTGACTTATAAATCATAATTGAGTAGATAACCCCAGCATAAATTAACTTAAATAGAAGAAATAAGCTGAGTATTTTTCGAGGATGATTAACTGTATAGTCTTGCACGGATGCGTTATGGTTTCTTAAAAAGTGTCCAACCTCACCCTTTTCCTCAAAAATTGAGCTATGATGTCCTTGCTTTTTCTTGGTTTTCTTCATTTTTATCCCCCTTTTTTCTAGAAACTTCAATACCTGTGATGTTAACAAAGTATTTTTAATAAAAATTTACTTCACTAGCGCATGGATAGCAACTTTTATATTATACAATTTTACGTGTTGCTCGTCAATTTTACAAAATTTTACTCTTTTGCCTAAAACATGTATGATAAAAATATGAGTAAAATAAATGTCTTATTGTCCAATGCAAATGGTAGTCTGGATGAGAATAAGGAAACTATTTTGGCGGCAGTAAAAGAAGTTGAGTCTTATGCTTTTCCAAGATTGAAAATTGATTGGGATATTGATGTGGTGGTTAGTGCGAACGCATATTCATTAATTATTCCGGAAGACGGCGTGGGTGGATATACTTATGCGAGTGATTTTATTGTTTCTGCTTTAGATTTGAAGAGTATGTCGATCCCGCGTTTTAAGGAAATGTTGGTTCATGAACTTGGTCATGCTGCGCGTTGGGGAAAGAATGATGAATGGATGAATACATTATTTGATGGGATGATTTCGGAAGGTATTGCGACGTATTTTAATGCGGAATTTGCAAAAAATAATAGCGAGAAGCAGTTTTTTACTAAAACTATATTAGAACGCAGTGATGAAGAAAATGAACGCATCTTGAATGAGCTACGCAATAATCTCGACGATAAAAATTATGACTACAGTACGATTTTCTTTGCAGGTGATGATAAATTGCCACGTTGGTCTGGATACTCATTGGGATATTATTTGGTGAAGAAATATTTGGGGAAAACGCACAAGACAATCGAAGAAGCATTTGCCGATAAATATGAAGATTTTAGAATTGTGCTTTAGATTTTTATAAAAAGTACCCCCTCCGGAAGGAGAGGGCTTGGATCTAGTCTTGTAGAAAAATATGTGCAAGGTGTGCAACATTGATACTAAAAATAATAATAAGTAGCATCGTTATTTCTTCCTCAAAGCTAAAAATCTTACTAGAACAAGAATTAGATATTTCATCCAGAATAATACATTGTCTTGCTTCGGCTCTTTTTTCATGATAGACCCTCCTTTTGAAGAACATTTTTAGCAAATACAGCTACAAACATTACTATTGTATAATATTTTTATTTTTTGTCAAAAAATACCCCTTCTGACAGAAGGGGCTTGGTGAAAATGGCAAAGTTATTGGATTTCTTTTTAATCTTAACTTTAATTATTCCATGATGTCGTCATCGTCTTTTAGATAATCTGGACGATCGGATTTTTTCATACAATGCGCGAGCTTGATTATTTCCCACTTATCACCTATCTTTACTCGACAGCAATAGTAGTCTTCATCTTTTTCGATTATGGTTTTACGACCAATAATCTTTACATGAGTATTATTAGTGATTACTTTTAGGCCTTTAAGACGAAGTATTAAGTGCTCAATCGTTGGCTCCACGATAAAGATAGTAACCGCTACTGCGCCAAGAATAATAAAACAGATTCCTAGTGGTGGGCATATATTTACTATTTCATGATTAGTAAAGAATTTTTGATTAGACCATAAGAATAGACCTGACAAAGCAATTATGGATATCAATCTAGCGGTCATCCAGAAATATTTATTTTTCTTGATTGGATATTTTAAGTTGCTTATTGTTATTTTCATTCATTTCCTCCATATAATCGTTATATAACGAGCATGATAAGCTATATACTTAAATAGTATGGATGTTAAAATACCCAAGAAGAACATTGTAATATATATCTCCCCTGGAGAATTAAATTTTATCTTGAGCATCACATAAAGCAATCCTTGGACTAGCCAGGTATGCTTGAATGGTGTTAATGCCTTTTTGGCGTTATCTCCTTCTTTTATGATGTCATAAAATACCACGCCGCTATTAATTAGGTGTAGTAAAAATATAACCATAATGGCACTGTAACTTTCGTATCGCATTAAGCCTATAGAGTATATCAGCATTACTGTGGCAAGAATGAAGAGACAACTGTAGCCAAAAGTTAATATGTCGTAGGTTTGTTCTTTAAGTACAGGAATTATTTGATCTACGTAGTTTTCTCCGATAACTAATATAAAGAGCGGAATTATCCACATAATGAAGTTGTAAATATTTTCAATATCGATATTTCCTGATATTGATAGAAAAAAGATAATTCCGATAGCTAGGATGATTCTTATGAAAGCACCATATTTTTGTTCTCTTCTGTTGTTGTTCATTTTTTACCCCCTTTAAAATGTAGAATTTCACCAAATTTGCAAGTTGCATTAAAAACTGAAGCTTTTAACTACTTATATTGTACAATATTGTAATAATTTGTCAAAAAATACCCCCTCCGGATGGAAGGGGTGGTTAGGATTGGTTTAGATTAAGACCAGAGACGTAGGTCCGATAAGATGTCCCGAAACCAGGTAAGCTTTCTTTTTTCTCGTCGCAAGGTGTAGGGTTTAACTGGCTCGGGTGGTATTGGAGGTAAATCATTGAAAAGCTCTGGGTAAACTATGGATATCTGGATACTTAATGCGTAGTTAATCATGGTGCTAAAAATTAAAACCGGAATCTCTTCTCCACCAAAAGTGATTAGGAATGGATCGCCAAAACAGGCATCGACGACGAACTTAGAGGATCTTCTTCTCACGTGATTTTTGATAATTTGGCGTTTTTCCAGCGTCGTAAAATTGATACGACGAATATAGGCTGGAGTGTCAAGTTGTCTAGAATGTCGACGATTTTCGATTTTTAGTACGTCTAGATCTTGAAGGATTTCCAATTGGGTAGCAATCTTAAGTCCCCGAAAATGGAAGCCAGCAGGAATTTCCGCCTCGTCAACTTGCTTGGTTATTAAATCGTTAACAATGGAGTAAATCGGTAAATTAAGGGTTTTATTATCCGGATGGATACTATGTTTAATAGACCATGCATTGATTATTCTAATTTTGCCTGCCATGATGTCCTCGTAGATTTGTTTTTTACTGAGCAACATGGGATTCACCTCTCTTCCTGAAAGATGTGATGTCCTAACTTAAAGTACATATTCGTCGGACGAGATACAAATTAATTTTAGCATAAAAATAAGGCCAGAGGTTCTGACCTTATTTTTTCTAGTTTATTACCAAACCTTGACTAAGATTTCACCACCGAGGCGAGCCTTGCGAGCTTCCTCACCAGTCATGATACCTTTTGAAGTCGAGACGAGGATGACACCACGACCGGATTTGACCTTTGGAAGATCATCGGCGGAAGTGTAAACACGGCGACCAGGTTTACTGACCTTAGTGATTTCGTTAATACGAGCAATTTCGTCAGCTTGATTGATCAAGACGTGAATGAAATTGCGTGGTTTTGCTTCTTCGATAGAGAAGTCAGCGATAAACTTGGTTTTCTTGAGACCTTCTAGTACAGCAAGCTTTAATTTAGAAGTTGGTACAACAATCTCGTTTTTGTTGACGAGAATAGCATTGCGGATACGAGTGATAAGGTCGGCAATTTGATCTGTTGATTGTAATGACATATCTTATCCTTTCTACCAGCTACTCTTTGTTACACCAGGGATTTCACCCTTGCTTGCTTTTTCGCGGAAGCTAATACGGCTAAGACCGAAGCGGCGCATGTAACCGCGTGGACGACCGTCGAGCATATCACGATTTTTTAACCTAGTTGGGCTGGAATTTTTTGGTAGCTTCTGAAGACCTTCGAGGTCGCCAGCGGCTTTAAGTTCAGCACGCTTTGCTTTGTACTTATCGTACAATTTTTGACGCTTGAGGTCACGGAGTACTGCAGACTTTTTGGCCATGTTATTTGTTCTCCTTTTTCTCGAATGGCATACCAAATGCCTCTAATAATTTACGGCTAGCTTCTTTAGAACCGTTCTTGATGATGAAAGTGATCTCAAGGCCGTGAAGAACTGATGCGTCTTCGAAGGTAATTTCTGGGAAAACGGTTTGCTCTTTAAGACCGACTGAGTAGTTGCCTTGTTCATCAAAAGATTTGCTAGGTACGCCGTGGAAATCACGAACGTGTGGCAAAGCAATATTAATGAAGCGGTCAACGAATTCATACATCTTGTCGTTACGCAAAGTAGTGAGGTAACCAACTGGGGCGCCCATACCTTTACGAATCTTGAAGGTAGCAATAGATTTCTTTGCTAGTCTAGAGGTGGAAGCTTGACCGGTAATTTTAGCAAGAGTAAGGGCTACGGTTTCAGTGTAGTGCTTATCTTCACGCTTTTTACCAACACCACAAGATACGATCACTTTTTCAAGCTTTGGAACTTGGTTGATGTTCTTGATATTAAGCTCTTTTTCTAGGTCTTTTACGATTTTGTCTTGGTATAAGACTTTCAAACGTGGGGTATATTCAGCCATGATTATTTCCCTTCTTTCTTAAGATTGGAAAGATCGATACCGACGTGAATATCTTTCTTACCACCCTTTGGATTAAATTGAGTGGCTTTGATGTGACGCTCGCGAATGCCGATACCTTCGATCATCGCTTTGTGAGCGGCACGATCCATTTTGACGATTTTACCAGTCTGACCCTTGTGGTCGCCGGCAATGATTTTTACCATATCGCCAGATTTCAAATTCTGTGCCATATTATAGAACCTCCGGTGCTAAACTGATAATCTTGTTGAAGCCGAGTTCACGAAGCTCACGTGGGACTGGTCCGAAGACACGGGTACCTTTTGGAGTTTTGTCGTCGTTAACGATCACGGCGGCATTGTCGTCGAAGCGGATGGTAGAACCATCAGCACGGCGAATTTGACCACGAGTACGAACGATAACGGCACGAACTACTGCTTTTTTCTTAATATTGCCTGTAGGAGATGCGTCCTTTACGCTGGCGGTGACAATGTCACCAACACGAGCGTAACGAGCGCGAGTTCCACCGAGGACACGGATTACGCCAAGTTCCTTGGCTCCGCTGTTATCTGCGACAGCTAATCTAGTTTCCTGTTGAATCATCTTAGTTTTCCTCTCCTTCTTCTAGGTCACCACTAACTTCAGCTTTAAGTTCGACTGAATCGTGGGATTTTTCAAGAATTTTGACGAGTTTATAGGTACAAGTCTTTGAGTAAGGACGGCAGGCGATGATCTCAACCTTATCACCAAGCTTAGCCTCATTTGCTTCATCATGAGCGGTGTACTTACGGGTGTGTGAGTACTGCTTGTGATAAAGTGGATGAGTTTCACGGCTGGTAATGGAGACGGTGATGGTCTTATCGCGCTTATCAGAGGTAACTACTCCTTGAAGTGTTTTTGCCATACTTAGGCTCCCTTTCCTTGATTAATTAAAGTTAGTGCTTTTGCGATTTCTTTACGCAAAGCTTTGATACGATGTGGATTTTGCAAGGTACCTTCGTAGAGTCCACGCTTAGCTTCGAGAAGCTCTTGCTTTAACTCAGCGACGGTTTTAACCTTGGCGGTTTCAGTTTTCTTATCAGCCATGATTAAATTTCACCTTTCCTTACAAATTTACAACGTACTGGAAGCTTGTGAGAGGCAAGACGAAGTGCTTCTTTTGCCTGTTCTTCAGTGACTTCAGCCATTTCGAACATCACAGTACCAGTTTTAACTTTAGCTACGTAAAATTGTGGTTCACCTTTACCAGAGCCCATTTTCACATCAAGAGGTTTCTTGGTGACAGGGGTGTGTGGGAAGATGCGGATCCAAATTTTACCACCACGCTTAATGTAGCGGGTAATAGCTTGACGGGCAGCCTCGATTTGGCGGGAATTGATGCGTTCATTGTCGAGAGACATGAGACCAAATTCACCAAATGCTACGGTGTTGCAGCGAGTAGCTACGCCATCGTTTTTGCCTTTTCTAACCTTACGGTGCGCAACGCGACTTGGAAGTAAAATAGCCATATTTATTTTTCTCCCTTATAAATCCAAACCTTGACACCTACGATACCGGCGATGGTTGGAGCGTGATGACAGTGGAAATCGATGTCAGCGCGGAGAGTGTGTAGAGGAACTGAACCCTCGATGAATTTCTCACGGCGAGACATTTCGGCGCCATTAAGACGACCAGAAACTTCGACACGAACACCTTTAGCACCTGCGGCCATGGTAGACTGAGTAGCCATCTTGACGGCACGGCGGAAGTTCATACGCTTACCAAGTTGGAAACCGATATTTTCAGCAACGAGCTTGGCGGATAATTCAGGTTTCTTAACTTCTTCCACATTGAGGCGGATTGGTTGAGAAACGAATTTTTCCAATTCTTTCTTTAATTCATTAATACCAGCACCTTGTTTGCCGATAACTGCACCAGCCTTGGCGGTACGGATAGTAACCGTGGTAAGGTTGTCGGTGCGTTCGATTTCGATGCGGGCAATGGTTGGGCGAGCTTTGAAGCGGTTTTCAATAGTCTCGCGGATCTTGACGTCTTCGATTAACCATTTTTTGAAATCAGTGTTCTTGGTGAACCATTTGGAGGCCCAATCTTTACTGATTTGAAGGCGATAAGAAACCGGGTTTACTTTTTGACCCATTACTTGTCCTCCTTAGCTGATTCTTTTTTAGCTTTTTCTTCGCCAGCTACTTCAACGAAGATGTTGCTGCTAATCTTCTCAAATGGAAGGGCGCGACCGCGTGATGCAGGAACAAAACGGCGGATGCGAGTACCAGCAGTAACAGAGATACGAGCGATGCGGATAGTCTTTGGATCAATTGAAACACCAGAGTTAATGAGATTAGCTTTGGCAGAATCAATGGCCTTCATGACTGGACGTGCAGCGCGGCGTGGAGTGTGTTCTAGGATCACAAGAGCGTCGGCGACGTAGCGATCGCGAACGAGGCTAGCGACAACATTGGTCTTGCGTGGCATAGAATCTACACCTTTAATATAAGCGTGTGCAAAATGAGTGGACATTATTTACCTCCCTTTACATCAGCTTTTTTACCACCATGGCGTTTGAACTTGCGAGTTGGAGCAAATTCACCAAGCTTGTGTCCGACCATATTTTCGGAAACGAAGACTGGAACGTGGACTTTGCCGTTGTGAACAGCGACAGTGCGACCAACCATTTCTGGGAAGATGGTAGAGTGGCGAGCCCAGGTTTTAATCACGGTGCGATCTTCAGCGGAGAGAGCTTTGATCTTCTTTTCGAGTTTAAAATCCACGAATGGACCTTTTTTAAGGCTACGAGACATAGATTATTTCCTCTTTCCTTCGTGACGACTACGCACGATCATTTTATTAGTTTTCTTATTGTGACGAGTGCGGAAACCGAGAGTGAGCTGACCCCATGGAGTACGAGGAGCTTTACCGGTACCGTGACGACCACCGTCACCACCACCGTGTGGGTGATCTGTAGCGTTCATAACAACACCACGGACACTTGGACGGATACCTTTACGGCGAGTACGACCAGCAGCACCAATCTTGATGTTTTGGTGTTGGAGGTTACCAACTACACCGATGGAAGCTTCACAAGTTGCGAGAACTTTGCGAACTTCACCAGATGGCATACGAAGAGTGGCATAGCCGTTTTCTTTTGCCATAAGTTGAGCAGATGCACCAGCGGAGCGGGCCATTTGAGCACCACGACCTGGAGTTAGCTCGATAGCATAAACCATAGTACCGACTGGGATTAGATCAAGAGCTAAGCGGTTAGATTCTTCGATTGGAGCTTCTGCACCAGTTTGGAATTTCTTACCCTTAAACATCTTGGAATCAGCAAGTACGTAATGGAAGTTATTGTTTTCGTCTTTGATACGAGCAATACGAGCGCTACGGTTTGGATCGTACTCGATTTCCATAACTTCGTAGGTCTTACCTTGTGGAAGGTTGTGAGTAAGAATACGATAGTGTCTCTTTACACCACCACCACGGTGACGAACAGTAATGCGTCCTTGGTTGTTTTTACCTGCATTCTGCTTTTTGGCCTTCAAGAGAGACTTGAGCGGTTTTCTGGTCGTAATTTGATCAAAATCCTGAGTAGTCTTCTGGCGCTGAGCAGGAGTAGTAGGACGATAAGCTTTAATGCTCATTATTTTTTATCTCCTTCCTCAACAGTTTCTTCGTCGAAGACGCGGATTTTGTTACCCTCAGCAAGTGCGACATAAGCATACTTGCGGTCGCGACGATATGTTGTGCCTGGATAGGCGTGTTTACCCTTTGAAAAGCGGGTCGCTTTACCCTTACGAGTAAGAATACGGATATCTTTGACGGTGACATTGTATTGTTCAGCGACAGCCTTAGCTACAGCGAGCTTGGAAGTGTCAGCAGGAACATTAAAGATATAAGTAGATTTACTTTGTTCGGCGTAAGCCTTTTCGGTTCTTCGAGGAATAAGTAGCATTATGCATTCTCCTTTCCGATTAACCAGTTTTCGAGTTGAGACTCTGAATCCTTTACGAGAACGATTTTGTCTGCATTCATGATGTCGAAGACATTGAGGAATGTAGGGCGAACAACTTTGACGAAGTCGAGGTTGTTGGTTGCACGTAGAGTTAAAGCATCTTTCTCTGGAACTACGATCAGCGTGTTTTCTGAGGTAATACCATTTTTCTTAAGAGTAGCTAAGACTTCTTTAACTTTACCATCTTTGATACCGAGAGAATCGATAGTAATGATGCTCTTATCGGTATTCTTGATAGAGAGAGCTTGCATAACTGCAACTTTCTTAGCGTTTCTTGAGAGATTCTTGGTGAAGTTTTCGTTGCCAGTACGGCCGCCAGCTACACCACCATGGCGCCAGATAGGGTTACGGGTAGAGCCGAAACGAGCACGACCAGTTCCTTTTTGCTTCCATGGCTTCTTACCACCACCGCGAACTTCGCCACGCTTCAAAGTTTTAGCGTGTGAGCTACGTGAGTTAGCAAGATATGCATCGTAAGCTAATTTAATCAATTCGTGATTAGTAACTTCGAGATTGAAGATTTCTGGATTTAAATCTGCCATATTACTCCTTTCCCTCCACAGTTACGATACCTTTCTTTGGTCCTGGGACGGCGCCCTTAAGACCGAGGATGTTGTTTTCCTTATCGATATAAGCAACGACAAGATTCTTCACAGTAACTTGATCGTGGCCCATGCGACCTGGCATGCGCTTACCCTTGAAAACTTTTTGAGGATACATCGAGCCGATAGAACCGACTTTACGAATATCGCCCTTGAAGCCGTGGGTATTGCGTGACTCTTGGAAGTTCCAACGTTTGACAGTACCAGCAAATCCTTTACCCTTCGAAATACCAGTAACCGCAACCTTGTCTCCAATTTCAAAATTATCGACCGTAAATACGTCGCCTAATTTGAAATCCGTGGTGGAATCCGTACGAAATTCCTTTAAGATTTTAGGACTTAATGTTTCTCCAGCTTTTTTGACGTGAGCTGATACCGACTTGCTCAGATTCTTACCCTTACCGTAACCGAGCTGCACAGCATTATAACCATCGGTTTCGACGGTCTTTATCTGAGTCACTGTGGCTGGTCCAGCTTGAAGGATAGTAACAGGGGTCACTAAACCATCTTCGCTGATGATTTGGGTCATACCAATTTTGGTGCCGAGGATGACTTTCATCTTTTCCTTTCCTTTACGGAGACACTCTATTAGCTAGACAGTAAGGCAGTTCCGACTTTTTTCTCTGTTTGGCCTATATTAAAAAATATTACAGTTGGAAAAAAAGTGGCTTTCCTTAATTGTCTAGTTCTTCAAATGTCACCTTGATAAACTTACAAAGATGATTTTACCACAAATGACACAGATTATCAAGGTCGCGTAATAGCTCAGCACCTTTGCAACAAAATCTTGCATAAAAATAAGGTAGCTCTT
>CALIJO010000061.1 GCA_938017655.1 uncultured Candidatus Saccharibacteria bacterium | reverse complement strand
GGAATAGGATTAAAAACTCCTTATGAAGTGTTGCAAAGGTGCTGAACCTTATACGATTTCACCCCTGATGGGCTGCTGAAGCGCCCTAAAAATCGCCATTTGTGCTATAATTGAATAGTTATAAGCGGGAAGACGGCGGATAAGTTTTCTGAAACCTTCAAAGCACTTATCTGGTGTTTTCCCAGAAAGGAAAATATGGATATTATCAACCCTACTGGCAAGCAAACCTTTAGCTTGTCGAGAGATTTTTGTGGTAAGAAGCTCACGATTGAAGTCAATCGCGTCGGTTTTCGCACTACCAGCTCGGTTCTTGTCACCTACGGTGATACTGTGGTGCTTGGTTCGGTAGTCGTCAGTGAAAAACCGGTGGTGCAAGATTTCTTCCCGCTCTCGATCGATTACGAAGAAAAATTCTACGCATCTGGCAAAATCTCTAGCTCAAAGTTTATTAAGCGTGAAGGTAAGCCAGCCGACGAGGCTATTCTGGTCGGTCGTCTAATTGATCGCCCGATTCGTCCACTCTTCCCGAAAGGCTATCGTCAAGAAGTTCAGGTGGTCACTACTGTACTTTCGATGGATCCAAATTTCCGTCCAGATATGGTTGCTATGGTCGCCGCTTCCTCGGCTTTGATGAATGCCGGCGTGCCTTTCGACGGACCGATTGCCGGTGTACGTATCGGTCGTGTGAATGGTGAATTTAAGGCCTTCCTCAGTCCAGAAGAGCGTGAAGCTTCCGATCTTGATCTTGTGGTCGCTGTGAAAGATGATAAGGTGATGATGGTGGAAGCTGGTGCGAACGAAGTTTCCGAATCTGTGATTATCGATGCAATGCGTTGGGCGGTTGAAATGGTGCAGCCGGCTCTCGAACTTCAAAAAGCCTTGAAGGCCGAACTAAATATCGTGGAAAAACCATTCGAACTAGCCTTACCAGATCCAGCCATTCAGGAAAAAGTTGATGCTTGGACTAAGGCTCACTTCGTCGGCGCAGATGGTAAGCTTGGCACCAAAATTCGTGGCAATGTGCTTGAACGCAAGCGTGTCGCCGATGAACTCCGTGCCGAGATGGATGCCGAATTTGCTCTCGAGCTTGGTCAGGGTGAAACTGATGAAGAGAAAATCGCCGATTATGAAGCCAATCTTCAATCTGCTTATCATGATGCCTTTGAATTAGCTATTCATCATGAAGTCCGCCGTGCCATTGTCGAAGAATCCGTTCGTCCAGATGGCCGTAAATTGGATGAAGTTCGTCCACTCAGTTCGCAGGTTGGTATTTTGCCACGCGTACACGGTTCCTCTCTCTTTACTCGCGGTCTGACTCAGGCTATGAATATTGTCACTCTCGCGCCACTTTCTTACGCTCAGCTGGTCGATACTATGGAAGTTACCGATGGTACTCGTCGTTACATGCATCACTATAATGCACCAAGCTACACCGTTGGTGAAACTGGTCGTATCGGTGCTCCAGGTCGTCGTGAAATTGGCCACGGCTATCTAGCCGAGCGTGCACTCCTCCCAGTGCTTCCAGACAAGGAGGAATTCCCATACGCCATTCGTTCAGTTACCGAAATCATGTCTCAGAACGGTTCTACATCTATGGCGGCCACTTGTTCTTCCTGTCTCGCGCTTATGGATGCCGGCGTGCCAATCAAGCGACCGGTCTCTGGTGTGGCTATGGGCTTAATGCTTGATGGTGAAACTCCACACGTCCTCACTGACCTTATGGATGCCGAAGATTTTGCCGGTGATATGGACTTCAAGGTCACCGGTACGGAAAATGGTATTACCGCCCTCCAAATGGATATGAAAGTTCATGGCTTGCCAGTTTCGATTCTCGAGCAGGCCATTAGTCAGTCTCATACTGGCCGTATGTTTATCTTGGAACATTTGAAATCTATTCTTCCGGCTCCACGCGCCAAGCTTTCTGAATACGCACCACGTATTGAAAAATTAATGGTCAAGCAGGACAAAATCGGTGCTGTCATCGGTAAAGGTGGGGAAATGATTAATAAAATCACCTCCGAAACTGGTGCCCAAGTCGATATTGATGATTCTGGCTTGATTACGGTTTCTGGTACCGATGCAACGAAAATCGAACGTGCCGTCGAGTGGATTAAATCCCTCGTCGAAGAACCTGAAGTTGGCAAAATCTACACTGGTAAGGTCGTCAATATTAAAGATTTTGGTGCCTTTGTTAATATCATGCCAGGTATCGATGGTATGCTACATATCTCCCAAATTTCCGACAAGCGTGTCGCAAAAGTCGAAGATGTCTTGAAGTTAGGTGACGAGGTGAAGGTTCGCCTCGATGCTATTGATGATAAGGGTCGTCTCTCCCTCTCGATGAAACGCGTCGAACAATAAAGAGAATAAAAATAGCGCGGCTTGTCCGCGTTATTTTAATTTCAGCATAATCCTGTTGTAATTTTAGCTATTGGCTAACTGGTCGAATTCTTCCAGAGATTTAATCATTACATCACGTGGTTTATTGCCATTAGCTGGGCCAATCACTCCGATTTCTTCTAGCCAAATCGCGAGGCCGGAGACGAAACCGTGACCCTTACCGAGGTAGGTTTGCAACATCGCCGTCGAGAATTTACCCTTAGAGAGTGTAATTTCAATCGCCTTACGCACTACTGGATCGGATGGATCATATTTACGCCCGAGCTCACCGAAGGAACCGCCATCTGAAGGCCCCATACCCTTAATCTGCACTGCTTGAGAAATCACCTCATTGTTGTATTCTGGTTGTCTCTGTTCGCGGAGGAAGTTGGCTAGTTTATTAATCTCATCATCGGAAGCAAAGGCACCCTGAATACGACGTGGTTTACCCATCATCTCGGTGGTAAGCATCAGCATATCACCGTTACCGAGCAGTTTTTCTGCTCCACTAGTTTCGAGCATCATACGTGAGTCGATACCGTTTAACACCTTGAAGGCAATACGACCCGGAATGTTCGCCTTGATTAGACCGGTCACCACCTTTACTTCTGGACGCTGAGTCGCAAGTACTAAGTGTATACCTGCGGCACGACCCTTCTGGGCAATACGCACGATCAGCTGTTCGAGATCCTTGCCTGCCTGCATCATCAAGTCTGCCATCTCATCGATAATAATTACAATGTAAGGCATCTTATTATTCTGTGTAGCGTCTTCCGATTCGTCACCATTTTTCTTGGCTTCTTCCGCGCGTGCCTTCATTTTTTCGTTATAGTCTTCAATTTTCTTTACGCGTTCTTCCGCGAGACAAGCATAGCGACGCTCCATTTCATTCACTGCCCACTTCATCGCCGAAAGCGCCTTGTCGGTCGCTGTAATAATTGGCGTTAAGAGATGTGGAATATCATTATATTGTGCCATTTCTACCTGTTTTGGGTCCACGATAATTAATTTCATATCGCTTGGCGCATTACGATAAAGCAGGGAAGAAATCAAAATATTCGTCATCACTGACTTGCCAGAACCGGTGGTACCAGCAATCAGAAGGTGAGGCATTTTCGCCAGGTTCGCAATAATTGTGTTGCCGGAAATGTCTTTACCTACGGCGAAACAAAGTGCTGCCTGTTCTTTTTTCCAGCGGTCACTTTCAAGAAGACTCCTCAAGCTCACGCTTTCTTTACGAACATTCGGAATTTCTATACCGACTAGACGCGTACCTGGAATCGGCGCTTCGATACGCACACTTTCGGTAGCGAGGTTCAAAGCCAACTCCTTATCGCGTGCTGCAATCTTCGAAAGAATCACACCCGCAGGTGGACGAATCGTATATTGAGTTACTGAAGGACCGATGTTGGCACCCTCGACTTCGACATCAATTCCGAAATCTACGAAAGTGGACTTAATGATTACGGCGTTTTGCTGAATGTTACCGCCATCTGGTGGAATATGTTTCTTGGAAAGGAATTCCACGCTTGGCATCTTCCAATCTGGGTCAGAAGCCGCAGTTAAGGCACGCTCCGGTTCTGGCTCCGCTGGTTTTTCTGCGCTTGCTTTTTTCACTTCCAGCTTCGGGGTCTTCAGTTCTGCTGCCGACATTTCGATGCCGTTAGCCTTGATACGAATTGGTGCATCGAGTGGCGCAATCTCACGCTCGGCCTTTCGAGCCACACGCGCATTTTCGGAATCTTCTGCCTTGCGACCAGTGCGGAAAAGATTGGCAAAATCCTTAAATACAGTCAGTGGCGAAAGTTGAAGAATGAAAATTCCCGTGATGAAAATCAGCACGATATAAATAAAGGCCGCGACCGATGGATCAAGAAGCTGAGTGACTAGATGATTTAAGGCATCACCGATCACGCCGCCAGTTAAATTCTTCGTACCATAAGATGGTAAATCGAAAATACCCGCCAACCAGAGAATCATTAGAAAAGAAGTGACCCAAATCACGGTCGGGAGACGATTATCCTCGGTGAGAAAAATTTTCACCGCCAGATAAACCAAAATCACTGGAATCGCATAGGTCGCATAACCGACCACATAGAGTGAACCGCTATGGAAATCGTTCAATAAATTACCGCCGTTGCCGAACCAAGTCATGATTAAAACGACAGAAATCACAATCATTAACAGGGCCATTACTTGGCGCCAAAATCCCCCTGGTAGTTGATGGGTTGGAGCGGGGTCTTTTGCTCTACCTCTAGACGTCCGACGTCTTCCTCGTGTTTGTTTAGCCATAAACATATTATAGCATAATTATAGGGAAGAAAATCAGTTAAAAATTAAAAAAAGAGCGCCAAATTTTTACGCGGAAGATTACAATGATTTTTATTGTGGAAAACTCTGTATTTTTCTCTATTTTCATGCTATAATCTAGACATTATTAGCTCAGCAAGTAACTTAAGGTGTACTTGCTTTAACCAAAGGAGTGC
>CALIJO010000060.1 GCA_938017655.1 uncultured Candidatus Saccharibacteria bacterium | reverse complement strand
TAGACGATGTCTTTCTCGCAGTTACCAAAAGTAAGCCAGGCGCCGATATTTCAGAGTCAAAAATCACTAAAACTCAAACGGAGCAAAAATCATGAAAAAATTCTTCAACCTCACGGCTCGCAATGTTAAAGTTTTCTTCAGTGACAAATCAATGGTTTTCGCTTCACTGATCACACCAATGGTTTTATTAACTCTCTATACTACTTTCCTTGGCCGCCTTTTTCATAACAGTCTTGATCAAGACGCCGTCGGTGTCGCACTTCCAGAAGGTGTAATTAACGCCGTGGTGAACGGGCAGATTCTCGCCTGTCTTCTCGCGATCTGTAGTGTGACGGTGGCTTTCTCCTCGAATTTTTTAATGGTGAATGATAAGGTTACTGGTGGTACGAAAGACATCGATGTTTCTCCGATTAAAAGCCACACTAAGAGCCTCGCTTACTTCACCGCAACATTTATTTCCACGATTATTATTAATCTTGTGGCGCTCATTCTTTGCTTACTTTATATTCGCATCCAAAATTGTTGGTACTATAATATAAAGGATGTTTTGTTGTTATTCGGTGATGTAGTGCTGCTCTCTTTCTTCGGTACTGCATTGGCTTCTGTGGTAAATTTTGGTCTCAAAACTCAGGGCCAGCTCAGTGCTGTGGCGAATATCGTGAGTGCTGGTTATGGTTTTATCTGTGGCGCCTATATGCCAATTTCTAGTTTTTCAGCTCTTCTCCATGATATTATTATGTTCCTACCAAGTACTTATTTTATGTCGCTAATTAAAAATCATGCCCTCACTGCGCCATTCCAAGAAATGGCTAAGACTGAAATTCCAGCTCAAGCTATCGATGCTAACAAGATCGCCCTCGACTATAAAATCTCCTTTTTCTCCCACGAAGTTCCACTTAATATGATGTACTTCATCGCCATAAGCTCAATTATTGTACTAATTATCGTCTTTATTCTTCAGAACAAACTCAAGAAACAAGATTAGAATAACCACTACTTGTTTTATCAAAAAGCATATTCTTTATGATAAAATAATATATATGATTAGCCAAAAATCACACATAAAACCTCATGGGGGGGGGTGGTTTAATAGAGAATTAAAGATTTACATACTATTTTTAGGTTTAATCTCTTTTTCTAATTTAATTCTCAGTAATAATACATTCGCTTCATACACTCCGACACTTTCAGCTTCAGTGGATAATACTGCAGCTTCAGTCAACGGGAATCAAGTGATAAATAGCGCGCATAAAACCACAGAAATCCCCTTAAGCCTTACGGTAAATACAAATAACAAGACTGGTTATACGGCAACTCTAAATTCAGAAACCGATGAAACCGCGCTAGTGAATAACGATTCTACGAATGGGGCGAAAATCAATTCAATTTCTTCCATTGGACCATTGGGAGGTTTTTCTAATAATACTTGGGGTTATAAGTTTGGGGCGTCCACGAACTATGCGCCGATTCCGGCTCTTTCTACTCCAGCACAAATTTTACAGACTGCCGGAAAGACCAATGGCAATGAATCAAGTCAGCTAAATATTGGCATGAAACTAAGTGACAATCTTGAAAGTGGCAGATATACGAATAAGCTCATATTTTCTATACTAACCAATAATTACGACCCTATCGCCATCATGACGGAGGGCCCTGATTTTAATGAAAAACTAAAAGCCTTAGAAACCGCGACAAATAAAATCGAGCACTTTAAGAAGAGCAATGTAGCACCAGCTGCTTCCATGAATACGACAAATATTGAAGATGAAGCATCTGACTATGAAATTAAACTTTGGTTTAACCCTACAGATAAAACAGCCTATTATTATGCTGAGCCAGAAAAGATTTATTTGAATGAAGATAGTAACAGGATGTTTCGTGATCTGTCTAACTTGATTAGCCTTGATGTATCGAGCTTCGACACTTCCAAGGCGACAAATATGGAGACTATGTTTTCTAGAATGTCTAATCTTACCACTCTTAATCTCTCTAACTTCGATACCTCCAAGGTGACGAGTATGATTGGTATGTTCTTTGACACGCATGAACTCACTTCACTTAATGTCTCTAACTTCGATACCTCCAATGTGACGGATATGAGTAGAATGTTTGGTGCCCTATCTAGTCTCACTTCACTTAATGTCTCTAACTTCGATACCTCCCAGGTGACGAATATGAGCTATATGTTTGATAACGTGTCTAATCTCCTCACACTCAATGTCTCCAATTTTGATACTTCTAAGGTGACGAATATGAGCAATATGTTTTCTAGAATGTCTAATCTTACCACTCTTAATCTCTCTAACTTCGATACCTCCCAGGTGACAGATATGAATGGTATGTTTGCGGGCATGTCTCTCACTAGCCTTAATCTTTCTAACTTTGATACTTCTAAGGTGACGAATATGAGCTATATGTTTTCTGGCATGTTTAATCTCCCCACGCTCAATGTCTCCAATTTTGATACTTCTAAGGTGACGAATATGAGATATATGTTTTCTAATATGCGCAATCTTACTTCGCTTGATCTCTCCAACTTCAATACCTCGAAGGTGACGAACATGGACGAGATGTTTTCTAATATGTTTAATCTTACTTCGCTTGATCTCTCCAACTTCAATACCTCGAAGGTGACGAGTATGTACTTTATGTTTTATGGCATGCATAGTCTCACTACCCTTGATCTCTCCAACTTCGATACCTCCAATGTGTGGGATATGTGCAATATGTTTCTTCTTGCAGATGAAGATAAACTTAATGATAAGCTAGAAACAATTTATGTAAATAATGATTTTAATACAGTTGACTCTTTACGGACTTGCCAAATGTTTAAAAACCGCAAGAAGCTGCGAGGGGGAAATGGCTCATATCTTACCGATCCTTCTACGGCGAATAAAACCTGGCTCCGCATCGATGATCCAGCCCATGGCCGCCCTGGATACTTTACCAGAAAACCATAATTTAGTAGTTTTCTTATATTAAATAAAGAATATTGCAATTAGCCAGTTTTTATGGGTTTATAAAAGAGAATGCCGCTTACCTCTGACGGAGCATAAGCTTGGCCGAGCGGCCTAGAGCGTCTCCGGAATGAGGTATGCGGCTTTCTCTCCCCTTGAGCGATCCGATAAAAGGCATGCGACATTCTCTTACTTAATTTAGGATTATTTGTTATAATTATTTATTCAGAAGGAATAAACATGCTAAAATCTATCAAATATTTAAAACCTTATTTTTGGCAATGCCTTTTAATTGTCTTAGGTGTTGCACTTCAAGTTTATACTGCTCTTGAGTTACCTGCCCTAAGCTCAGATCTTATGAATAAAGGCGTAGCTGAATCTAATATGAGCTTTATTTTTCAAACCGGTCTTCTCATGCTCGGTATTACCGCACTGGGTTCACTTGGTAGTATCGTTTCATCTTATTTTTCCGCCAAGGTGAGTAGTCGTGTCTCCATGGATATGCGTAAGAGTATTTTTGCTAAAGTAATGTCACTCTCCTTTGCTGATATTGAAAAATTTTCTACCGCCTCGCTCATTACTCGTACTACCAACGATATTTCGACCGTTCAGCGTACGCTAATTATGAGCCTTACCATGATGGTTCGTGTACCTTTTATGGCAATCGGGGCGATTATTCAGGCTTTCCGCACTGCACCGAATATGACTTGGATTATTGCTGTATCTGTCGCTATCCTCTTTATCCAGGCGGCGATTTTAATCAGTCTTGCCATTCCAAAATTTAAGGTTTACCAAAAAATCTTGGATAAAATTAACTCCATTACGCGTGAAAATCTCACCGGGATCAAGGTGATTCGTGCGCTTAATAAGCAAAAATACGAAGAAAATAAATTTGAGTATAGTAATGAAAAATTAAAGACTACCGATATTTATATTTCCAAGGTCATGGCTTTTCAACAGCCAGTAGTGAATCTAGTCTTTAATCTTTCCGCGGTTCTCATTCTTTACGTCGGTGTTTCTAGTTTACGCACCGATATGAGCTATCTCGGTCGCATGCTTGCTTTCGCACAATATTCTGCGCAGGTTCTCATGTCCTTCCTCTTCTTAACTTTTCTCTTTGTCATGATCCCTCGTGGCAATGTTTCAAGTAAGCGTATTTCTGAGGTACTTGAAACTAAGGGTCAAATCACTTTCAAGAATCAAATGACTGAAACGTCTAGCGAGGTTCCTTCTGTGGAATTTAAGCATGTAACTTTTTCCTATGGCGAAAAATCCGAAGCCATTATCGAGGATATTTCTTTTGTGGCTAAGGCTGGGCAAACTACCGCCTTCATTGGTTCCACTGGCTCCGGTAAGTCTACCTTAATTAATCTCGTGCCACGTTTCTTCGACGCCACCGAGGGTGAGGTTTTAATTAATAATCTCAACGTCAAGGAATATACCGAAAATGCTCTCATGGACAAAATCGGTTATGTTCCGCAGCGTGGTTATCTCTTCACTGGTACCGTGCGCAGCAACATTCTTTATGGTGTCGAAAATCTTAAAAAATCGGAACTTGATGCGCGCATGCGTCATGCTGCCAAAATTGCTCAAGCTGAGGAATTTATCACTAAGCTAAAAGATCAATACGATGCGCCAATTTCCCAAGGTGGCACTAATGTTTCCGGTGGTCAAAGGCAGCGTCTCGCCATCGCCCGTGCCCTGGCTAAACAACCTGAAATTTTAATTTTCGATGATGCTTTTTCAGCTCTTGATATGAAGACTGACAAGAAGCTCCGAGAAGATTTGAAGTCAGAAATTCAGGATACTGTCGTACTGATTGTGGCGCAACGTATTAGTACGATTAAAGAAGCTGAGCAAATTATTGTTCTCGATCAGGGAAAGATGGTAGGGAAAGGGACCCACCTGGAACTTCTGAAAAAATGTAAAGTCTATCAAGAAATCGCGAAGTCTCAATTCTCGGAAGAAGAATTTGCGGATGAAATGCGCCAGGCTAAGGAGGGAAAATAATATGTCAAAAAATTCCAAAAGCACTCAAAAGAAAACCACTCGAGCCTCTAAACAGACCATTAAGCGCTTCCTCGCTTCTGTGAAAAAATACCGTTTTGGTTTGCTTGGTTCGGCAATACTAGCTCTCATGTCGGCTGGGCTCGTAGTGGCCGGTCCATATCTTTTGGGCCTCATTACTACCGAAGCTTTTGACGCTTTGCGTGCTGGTCAGGAAATTAATTTCGCTCGTATCAGTTCACTGCTTTTAATCCTAGTCGGTCTCTACCTTATCTCTGCTATTGTGAATTATGTTAATGGCTATGTTGCTGCAGTTATTTCGGCTAAATATGCTAAAGAAATGAAACGCCAAATCCTAGCTAAGTTCTCGCGTTTGCCGATGTCCTATTTTGATAAAACTCAGAATGGTGACACTATGTCGATTATGACTAACGATGTGGAGACTATCGCTTTTTCACTTGCGCAAACCATCTCTCAGGTCATTGCTAATCTCACTCTTCTTATCGGCTATCTTGGTATGATGATTTATATTTCTATCCCTATGTCGGCCGTTTCTGTAATTGTGGTACCAATTTCCATGCTTGCCGTTTCTAAAGTGGTGAAGAAGGGTTCAGAATATTATAAAAAGCAACGTAAAACTCTCGGTAAATTAAACTCTGAAATCGAAGAAAATTATGGCGGCCAGCTCCTCATCAAGGCTAATAATCATGCGGAAAAATCCAAACAAGATTTTGCTACCGTCAATGAAAAACTTTATCAGGAAACTTTTAAGGGTGAATTTTATGGCTCACTCACCTACCCTATCACCCACCTCTTCCTCGATTTGGCTTTTGTTGGTATTTGTCTGCTCGGTGGCTACTATGCTCTAATTGGCGCCCTTACGGTCGGAAGTATCTTGGCTTTCTTGCAGTATGTTAGTCGTTTCACTCAGCCAATTGCCGATACGGCACAACTTTCTTCCACTATTCAGCAAACTTTAGCTGCCGCTGATCGCGTTTTTAATTTCCTTGAAGAACCGGAAGAAGTTGCCGAAGATTTTACTAGTCAATTTAAGTCGATTATTAAAGATGGTAAATTCCGTGGTGAAGTGGAATTCTCGCATGTCAATTTTAGCTATGACGGTGTAAAACCAATTATTAAGGATTTTTCTATTAAAATCGAACCTGGTATGCAGGTAGCCATCGTGGGCCCGACTGGTGCCGGTAAGACTACGATTGTTAGTCTCCTTATGCGTTTCTATGATATTCAGAGTGGTGAAATTAAAATTGATGGCGTCTCTACTAAGCAAATGAAACGCAGTGAAGTTCGTAGTCTCTTTGGTATGGTGCTTCAGGATACTTGGCTATTTTCCGGTACCATCTTAGAAAACCTTAAATATGGCTCCTCTAATGTTACCTTCGAACAGGTCGAAGCCGCTGCCAAGATGACTGGCGTTGATCACTTTATCAAATCCTTACCAGAAGGTTACGAAACTAAGATTTCTGAAGATTCTGATAATATTTCCGCCGGTGAAAAACAGCTCCTTACCATTACGCGCGCTATCGTCACCAATCCGAAGATGATGATTCTCGATGAAGCGACTTCTAATGTCGACACGCGCACCGAACAGATTATCCAGCGTGCTTTCGACAAGCTCACCGAAGGTCGCACGTCTTTCGTCATTGCGCACCGCCTTTCGACTATTCGTAATGCCGATATTATCTTGGTTATGAAAGAGGGAAATATTGTCGAGCATGATAACCATGATGAACTGATGAAGCTTGATGGTTTCTATGCTGAGCTCTACAATTCTCAATTTTCCGAAGAAGCCGAATAATATGACTAAGATTAAACTCACGGAACTGCTAACTTCGACCGATATATCACCTGAGTTTCGTGAATTTTTTCAAGTCGAGCTTGCATCCGGAAAATTCGATTCCTTGCTAGATTTTTTTAATTCATCTATATTAAATCCCCAAGAAATTTATCCTGCCCCTGCACAGATTTTTAGAGTCTTCCAGTTACCTCTCGAAAAAATTAAGGTAGTAATTCTTGGTCAAGATCCTTACCACACTCCGGGTGTGGCAGATGGTTTGGCCTTTTCGGTTCAAACTGCTAAACTCGCTCCGAGTCTCCGAAACATTTTAAAAGAGGTAGAATCTGACATCGGCCAAACTATTATTCAAAATGGCGACCTCACTCCATGGCTCGAGCAAGGAGTCTTTCTTCTCAATAATGTGCTAACTGTCGAAAAAGGTCATGCCGGCTCGCACCGTCAAATCGGTTGGGAGCAAATTACGGAAGATTGTATTAAGCTGCTGAATATTAAACTTCCGCATGCCGTATTTATCTTCTGGGGATCGGACGCTCAGGTTAAAACCAAATTTATCGATCAATCGAGGCACCTAGTTTTGCAATCGGCTCACCCCTCGCCGCTTTCCGCTTACCGTGGATTTTTTGGCTCCAAACCATTCTCCGAGGCTAATCGTTTTCTTAAATCCCATCACCTTCAAGAAATTAAATGGTAAAATCATAAAACTAAAATTAAAATCTAGAATAATCTAAGCTATTCATTCTTACTTCCCATCACATAAAAAAATCTCCCATTACTGGGAGATTTTCTTAATCTAAATTGGTTAGATCGAGCGGCAGATTACACCACCACCTTCACGCTTATAAAGGACGGAAACTTTATTACCACCAGTTGAATGAACAGCAGTTTCATCATCACAGGTAGAGTTCACTACAATACTTATAGTATGACCAGCAGTACCCTTAGATGCGTAGCGGTCATTTGAAGTATTGTCTTCAGTGCCTTCAGCTTGCTGAGTGAAGGAATAGTGAGTACGTTGACCATTTTTACATTCTTTTGATTCTGGATCATAGCTATCAGCTGCCTTGCAGGAGCTAATTTCCAAGCTATATGGTTGACCATCTGGATCAGAGAATTTCTGTTTGGTATCTACACCGATAAGGTATGCATCATAGAAATAAGCCCAGGAAGAACGTTCAGCTGCTTTGAAAACATCTTGATCGACGTCGGCGTGACCGCTCACATAGGTATCCTTATCGACGCTAGGAATCTTTTGAGTATTGTTAGATTGGTACGAGTTAATTTGGGTAGTGACACGGTTCACGTCATTAGCGCGTGCGGTATCTCTTTGCATTACCTGCAATGACGGGATGGCGATAAAGACCATGAGGAAAATTAATGCTGCGACGGCTAGGACGAGCACTACCTCAATGATGGTAAAACCATGTTTAAAGTTTTTATTTTGTTTAAACATATGTCTGTTCCTTTCTAGGACTTTGTTTATCTATACCCCAATCATAAGCTTTAAGCCCTAAAAATTCAAGAGGTTTATGCTAAAATAAAGCTAAACCATTATCGGGAAATAAATAAAATGTATGGATTTCAGTGGATTTTTCTAATTTTCGGCGCAATTTTCGGCGCGGTACTCGGTTCTTTTGCCTGCTGTCAGGCTTGGCGCATTCGCCTGCGCTCAGAAGGTAGGAAACTAGGGAATCGCTCCGTGTGTCTTCATTGCGGTCATCGTCTAGGTCGTCTTGAACTGATTCCGATTTTTTCATGGCTCTTCCTTGGCGGTAAATGTAAAAAATGTAAAACCAAAATCGGCCTGATTGAAATTTTTTCCGAAATTATGATGGCTATAATCTTTGCCAGTTTTGCTTTTCACACTGGCTCATTAATCCAACAAATTCTGCAACACACTGGTCCACTAGCTGTCGCGCCACTAGTTATTTTTGAAATTATTAAACTCTTACTTCTCTTTGTGATTTTTACTATTATGTGGATACTGCTGGTTTATGATAAAAAATGGTTGCAACTACCAGTTAATCTACTCCACCTTCTGATTATTTTGTCTGGAATTTATTTTCTCTTTAATTTATATACTAAATACGGACTTAATTTATTAGTTGAAGTTCGTGGTAATGAAATTTTGCTAGTAAAAAATTCTCTACACTTGCAAGATATTTGGCAATATATACTGCGTGATCTTTCGCGTTTTCTAGGTGCCATGTTGGTTTTACCTGGCATCTACTTTGTACTCTATAAATTCTCCCACGAAACCTTAGTCGGGGGTGGTGATTTTATTCTTTTAATTTCTGTCGCGCTACTCCTTGGTCGCTGGGAGCTCGGCATTATCGAGCTCGGTCTTTCCAATCTACTGGCCGCTATCTTTAATTACCGCATGCTAAAAAATCCTAAAAATCGTCAACCGTTTGGCTTCGCTCCCTACATTATTCTAGCTTGTATCATTACATTATTATTTCAGACTGAAATCTTGCGTCTAATTTTTCTGGTTTACTAATCTTCTGATTTGCTGCTGATTTTTTCCTAACCACTAATTTTCTGATTTACTGCAGAATTTTCCTAGCGACTAATCTTCTGATTTGCTGCAGATTTTTTTCTAGCCACTAATCTTCCGATTCGCTGCAGATTTTTTCCTAACTCCTAATCTTCCGATTCACTATGAAATTTTTCGTGCACTTCTTTTAGGTGCGGGTCGGTAATGTGGGTATAAATTTGTGTGGTGGAAATATTTGCATGCCCCAGCAAACTTTGCACTGAACGAATATCCGCCCCATTCATCAAAAGATCCGTGGCAAAACTATGACGCATGGTGTGTGGCGTTACGTGCTTAGTAATCCCGGCCAGCCTTGTATATTTTTGTATAATTCGCTCGATTGAGCGTGGGGTTAATCTACGAAAATCGCCGCTTGTGGATGGAATTTGTTGATTCGCAGAATTATTTAAAAATAAGGCCGGCAAGGTATCGGTTCGCATATTTAAGTAATCTTTAATGCATTCCGCCGTGGATTTATCGATGAAAATTGGACGATCTTTTTTCCCCTTACCACGCACCATAAATTCTCGACGCTCCAAATTAATCGAATCGCGATTTAAGCTACAAAGTTCCGATACGCGTAGGCCGCCAGAAAAAAGCAGTTCAATAATTGCCCGGTCTCTTAGTCCTGACTCAGTATCCAGCGGAATTTCCGCCAGCAGTCTTTCAATTTCATCGAAGTGTAAAAAAGTTACTTGTTTTTTTGCGGCACGTGGCAAGTCAATTAGGGAAGGGTCTAAACTTTTAATTCCACGCTTGGCCAGGTATTTAAAAAATCCTCTTAGTGCAATTAAGTGATAACTCTGAGTCAGTGCGGATAAACGCTCCTTGTTTTGATTGTCGGAAAACCGATTTAACTTCAAGCGAAAACGACGTAAAATTTCCGGTGTAATGTCAGAAGGTTTAATCATATCTTGCCCCTCAAAATCTTCCGTAATTAAGCCAATAAAACGTGCCAAGTAAAGCCCATAGTTTTCTACGGTTTTCGTCGAACGACCTTTTTCAATTTCCAGTGATTCCAGAAAATCTGCCACTAATTCAGAAATATCCATAAGAGTAATTATAACACCTTATGCTATAATGTGATTATGGATAAAACTGATTCTGTAAGCGAACTTTTTAGCGACCAAAATAACCAAAACGCCAAGCAAATCCAATATGATGAAGCGGTTGTCAAAAGTCAAATTGATATGGTGGGAAAGCGTGTCGAGTACGAACCAACTTCCGGTAGTTCTGTGGTGATCGAAGAAAAAGCTCCAACTTCTGGTGAGGTGCTTTCGAACGGTTTTACAGCCGGTGTCGGTCCTAATGCCGCTCCAGAAACTCCAGTCAAAAAAGAGCGTACCAAACTCAATTTGATCCAGCGCGCCAAAGATTTTTTTACTCACGCCACCAAGCGCCAAAAAATTATCATGATTGCCGCTCCTGCTAGTCTCATTGTTTTAGCTATTCTCGTCACCATTATCGGCCAGGCCACCGGAGCGTTTAAGACGGATTATTCTGTGACTTATTCCACGGCAAAAGAAATTAAAAATCAAATTACCAAAATTCGTGGTGATGTTAGCTGTAATAAAATTTCTGAATACGCCTCGAATTCCGCCACCTCGAATGAAGTTTATCAGAAATATATCGAAGATTGTAAGCAAAATATGGCCGGTATCGATGGCAATTTAGTTACTAAGCTTGGCGACTCTGCCGGCGTCTTGAAGGACCCGGAAATTGGTCGTAAATTTGATGCCTTCCGTACAGTTTTTTATGCTACGAATGGCGGCGATGAAGATATTAATAAGGCTCTTGATCTCTACGCGGTTTGGCATAAATGGAGTGTAATTGAAGGAAATAAAACTTCCGACTGGACCGAGGCTGATATTCTCAATGCTACTAAAATCTTGCGCGAATCTGGCAATCAGCGTCTGAAAGATTACGGTGAAAAGTGGGCCACTCTCAAGACTCAGGCCAATGAAGCGACTTATCGCTGGCTACACTCTTCCAGTAAGGATGATGGCTCAGTCGATTTCGTGGAAATGCGTCGTGCCGCGGATGATGCGAAAAACGCTTTTAACGATTTTGAACGTAATGAACGCCCGAATTTACTCACCGAATTTCCTTTGAAATTTGTCGACCTGGCCAAGGTTTATGCTAAGTTCGAAGAATTGTATGAAGTGATTCGCAAAACCTACGAAGAAAATTATAATTTCCGTGCTGGTGGTTGTCGCGAATTAATCAATTCAGTTCGTTGCGAATAACCTCTGAAATTGTGATATACTGGGGGAAATATCATGATTTTAGAAGGGAGAAAAGCATGGACGAAAGCACAAGAACAGATTTTATTGAACGCACTTTGGTAATTTTGAAACCTGACGCCGTTCAACGTGGTATCGTCGGTGAAATTTTACAAAGATTTGAGCGTGTCGGCCTCAAGATTGTCGGCATGAAAATGGTTAGCCCAGATCAAGAATTATTCAAGCAACATTATGAAGGTATCGGCAAGTTAATTTCTCGTCGTGGCGAAGAAACTTATCGTTACAACCTCAACTACATGATGAGCGGCCCGATTATCGCGATGTGTCTCGAAGGCATCGAAGCTGTCGCCTTAGTTCGCAAAATCGTCGGCTCCACCGAACCAAAATCTGCAGAAATGGGTACCATTCGTGGTGATTTTTCACATATGAGTTTCGGCCACGCCAATTCTCACGGTCGCCCAGTGCCTAACCTTGTTCACGCTTCCAGCAATCTCGAAGAAGCAAAGCAAGAAGTTGCACTCTGGTTTACCGAAGCTGAGACTTACGATTACGAAGATTTGAACGAAAAATACACTCGCTAATCTTTAACATAAAAGTACCCCACCGGGATAAAGTAAAAGTGCCCTATCGAGGGTAAGGTAAAAGTACCCTCACCAGAGTAAAATAAAAGTACCCTAATCGGGGTACTTTTATGTTGACTCACCCAGAAATAGTTATAAGCGTGTTTAGTTTTCATTTGGCTCGCCCCGAAATAACCATAAGCTCCTATCAAGTTTTTGGTTTTTATGGCATAATAAACATATGTGGTTTTGGATTTCATTTATCCTGCTTGGACTGGTGCTTTATATTCCGCTCGGCATTCTGATTATTCTTTTTATTTTCTTCCCGATTGCTGGATTTTTGAATAAGAAAAACAATCCTGCCGTCTTTAATTTTGCCATGAATGGCGGCATAGTAGTGCTCTTCATCACGGCTATTTTAGTTCACGGTGGCTTTTTTGGTTGGTATGACCGAGCCGAATCGCCCTTCGGTATCAATGTTTGGGTTGATCGCTCCGTAGAAAATGATTTCTATCGCAGGGAAGAGAAAAACGGCCAGATTCACCTCACTGTCACTGATAAAAATTATTCACCCCACTCGCCGAATTTTCTTGAAAGTAATGGAAAAATTCATTTTGATGTCACGAATCGTGCGGCCGAAAATAAACATCTCGATCTCACATGGACCGTCGAACTGGATGGGCAAAAATACCAAAGAAATAATCTCCCGACTGATTCTGATTCGACACTTTTTGGTCCAGGTTTTTCCCTGAAATACGGTGAAAACATCGTCAAAGTTACGGCTTCCAATAGCCTCGGCTATTACACTACTACGCTAGTGATTAATCGTTTACGCACTGAAGATATTTGTAATGAGGAAAGCAATCAAAAAGTCTCGATGTGTGAAAATATTCTTTCCGCCAAAGAATCTGCCGCTAAAAAGAAGCAGGCCAATGCTGATTCGGGTAGCGTTCTCCATCTTTCGGAAAATAGTTTCTAGTCCAGATAAACATCTGAGATGTTTCCGGCAATTTTCTGGTGCTTCACCCTTATTAAACCGGACATTCACGACTTCAATTAGTTTATCGCTATCAATCCCAATTTTACTAGCCGGAATCACCATAATAATGCCATACCATTTGCGGTTACCTAAATTACATAGAACAGCAAAATCTAGTGTTCTTGCCTACAAAAACCCGGATCAGTATTGTAATTAGCTTTTACAAAGTCAAAAAAGCGCAGAGTTTGAGGGGCATTGGTAACTCGTACTTATAAATGATGGAAGTTATTTACGAAAATCAGCTTTTACATCAGCATTCATTGCAACTAGTTTGCCTTTTTCAAGATTAGATAAATCAAACACTTTGTCACTTACGACAGTAGGGATAATTCCGGCGCCAGTTTTAAGATATAGAATTTTAAAGTCCATAGTAGTCCTACCAATTTTCAACTCTATATTATCTATATCTTTTATAATACCTAGCATAAAAGTATAAGAATCCGTTTCGTTACTCTTTGAATTGGAAATATTTGGGCACATAAATTGTTCTGAAAATCCATAAACGACTTCACCGGTTTTTGTCTTAATGTCCTTCAGTCCGCTTTTTTCATTAAAGACTTCTATATTGTCGTATATATCAAACGTGAACGGAAATGCAGAAAGATATACTTCACGCGTAGTACCTTCAACTGCTTCCTTTATAGAATACCTGTTTACAGTTTCGACTTGGAAGTGCAAATCATCATCTACTGCTATTACGTCATAATATTCGGTTGCTTCTCCAGATTTAGGTAATTTGTATTCAAAAAGAAGACTCTTCGGCTTTTCTGAAACAATAACGATATCTGCGTCAATTAAACTCAGACAATCATCTACGACACTAAAAGTAAAGACGAGTTTGCCAAATCTCTCCTTCTCTTCATCGACGAGGGAATAATCCATATGAAAATGAACTCCATCAGAAGAAATTGGATTTTGTGCTTTTATACATAAATCAAGTATTTCGGCAAATATTTTCTTGTCTTTCTTTTCTTCGACAAACGAGTTCAAATGTAGTGGCATATTATTCTCCTTGATATGATTGTATCAAATAACGAATGGTTATTATAATTAAATAAGACTATGATGGAGATATATCACTCATATGAGTGCAACTTCAAAAAGAAAAGAGATAATATGGCGAAACGCCGTACATTCAAGAAAACTAAACCCAGCGGCCAATACCGGACGCCGCTCGGCAACTTGAAAGCTTCGTGCCCGAACATAACGGCAGATTTAATTCACGCGATTACGCTAATATTAGATAAAAATGTGGAAAAAGACACTTTTTTCGGCAACATTTTTTGCTTGTTTTTGTTCCGATAAACGTATAAAATAGTACTTATGGATAATACTGCAGTGCTCACTTCGATAGAAATAGCTAAAAAATGGGAGCTATCTCCAAGGCGAGTATCGGTTCTTTGTGCAGAGGGCAGAATCAATGGGGCGATAAAAAAAGGAAAAACTTGGCTAATTCCTGCGTTCTCCGAAAGGCCTACCGATTTAAGACGAAAAGAAGAAGCAGTCACAATTACCCCTGAAAAAACCATAGATATTCAGAATCGACGTTTTCTAGGCAATAAATATAAACTACTAGATTTTATAGACGAAACCATAACGAAGTATTGCTCAGACACGAAGTCGATATTAGATATCTTCGCAGGAACTGGTGTCGTGGCAAAACATTTTTCAGATAGAATGAACGTGATTACGAATGATATTCTGTATAGCAATTACATATCGCACGTTGCCTTTATGTCTCACGAACATGCAGATGTGCTCAAATTGAAGACAATCGCAAACGAATTCAACAATGTGGATGTTAAGACGATACCGGAAAACTACATGTCACAAACGTTTGGCGATACGTATTTCTCGTACGATGATTGCAAAAAAATTGGCTATATTCGCGACAGAATAGAAGAATACAAAAACAGCAACATGATAAACGATCGTGAGCGTGCGATCTTAATCACATCTCTCTTGTACTCCATGGACAAAATAGCAAATACTTGCGGTCACTACGACGCCTTTATTAAGGGTGCGCATTTCGATAAACAATTCGATTATAAGTTAATAAAAATTGCCAATGATTTTAATAATTCGGCAAGGTTTTATAGGGGAGACGCAAACAAGATTATCAAAGAAACCGATTTTCCAGTTGTCGATTGCGTCTATTGCGATCCACCATATAATAGTCGCAATTATAGCGATTTATACCACGTTCTAGAAAACGTTGCCGAGTGGAAGAAGCCGGACGTAGAGGGCGTGGCCAGAAAAATGGATCGCACAAATATCAAAAGCGAATACTGCAGCAAAAGCGCTGTAAAAGCTTTCGAAGACCTGGTTCTAAATCTAAAATGCAAATATATAGTCTTATCTTACAATAATACCGGAAATAAAGCAGACGGAAGAAGCAATGCGCGCATATCAGACGAAGAGATAATTCGTATATTGAAAATGCGCGGCAAAGTAACCGTCTACTCAAAGAAGTACAAGGCTTTTACTACTGGAAAATCCGATAATAATACAAATGAGGAAAGGCTGTTCGTTTGCGTAGTCAAAGATCCTCTTTGGGTAACGGCGAAAAAGACCTTCACCAAATCGCCATTAAACTATACTGGCGGAAAGACTAAACTATTACCGCAAATATCAGAATTATTTCCCAAAAAGATAAACACGTTCGTCGATTTGTTTTGCGGTGGCGGAAATGTTGGAGTAAATATACTCTCTAAGCGCACGATATATAATGACCTAAATAAAGACGTTATAAAGCTATTAGATTTCTTCAAGAACAATAGTTTTGAAACGATCGACGACCAAATATCAAAGATAATTACAGATTATTCTCTCTCTGATTCTGAAGCATACGGCTACGAGTATTATGGCTGCAACAGCTCTGATGGTCTAGGAAAGTATAATAAGGTGGCATTCCAAAAACTACGCAAAGATTTTAATGATAGCAACCGCGACAACCTAGCTATGCTGTTCGCTCTAATAATCTATGGTTTTAATAACCAAATTAGGTTCAATAATAAGGGTGAATATAATTTGCCCGTAGGCAAAAGAGACTACAATAGGAGTACTAAATATAACCTTGCGAGTTTCTGCCGAGATCTAGCAAGTCAAGACTCCGTTATGCTTAATACGGATTTCAGGAACTTCGATATCTCGACATTAAATGGCGACGATATGATTTATTGTGATCCGCCGTACCTAATTACAACGGCCGCATATAACGAAAAAGACGGATGGAATACGAACGACGAAAAGGACTTGCTAGGCTTCTTGACACGCGTCGATAAACAAGGGATTAAGTTTGCGCTATCGAATGTCTTAGAACACAAAGGCCAACGTAATGAGCTGTTAGCCGATTGGGCTAAGCAATATAAGGTTCATAATCTAAATTTTTCATATAACAATTCAAACTATCACAGCACAGCGAGTAGTCATAAAACTCAAGAGGTACTGATTACAAATTATTAGATTCATAATATAATAGAAGCATGCGAAAGCCGTGGTCTATAACAACTACAGTACGAAATCCGCTAAGAATTAAGGATTTTCTTAAAATTGCCGCAGAATTATGCGGAAGACCATGGAATAGGGATACACAAAAAGAATATCAGAAGTTATTAATTCAAAAACGTCTATATGGTTTTGACAGCGTGCAATTCTACAATGGTCTGCCTGCAGAGATTACATCATTAATCGACGACACTGACGCAGAAATACCGATGGAGGCTATCGACGAGATTCTAAGAATTAAGAATTATGCTGATTTTGACATGCGTGGCCGCCAATCAATGAATCCGCTTACAAAATTTGGTTTTATTAGAATAGATGACGACACGAAGATTATCAGCTTAACTGATTCGGGGCGCGAATTGCTAGATACTGACGACAACGAGATCGGAAAGGTGTTGCTAAGGAGTTTTCTTAAATGGCAGATTCCAAACCCTGCAAGCAGAGATTATCCAGAAGAAGATGGATATTCAGGAATTCCATTTGTTTTAGCCCTTAGATTGATATCTTGCGTAAATGAACTCGAAGAAGCTCGTGGAAATAATGGGGTTGGACTACAGAAGCGTGAATTCGCTTTGTTTGCTACCACCCTTACAAATTATACAGATATAGAGCCATACGCAAACATGGTTATCGAACTTCGCGACTTGCAAAACGGTCACGATAAGCAAGAAAGAAAAACGATTCGCGACAATTACAGACTAAATTTTGCTAGAGACTATTTGAATACTACCGATTCATCCACGATAAATAAGTTTCTAAAGAACCTGAACGATTATGGCGATAATGCAATCCGCTATTTTCGTTTGACTAACTTTATTCGTATACGCGGTGGTGGTTTCTATGTAGATATAGAACCAAGTAGATTAACAGAAATTAATGCGCTTTTTGAATCTGAATGGTATAAACCAAAAGAATTCACAGATAAGAATGCGTATCTTGATTATTTATGTGCCAGTACTGAACCGCAATATCCATGGGAAACAGAAGAAAAGCTTCGTAAAATTGCGAATACGATACAAGAAGATGTAATCAAGCTAGGATTCGAAGAAAACGAAGCAATAACCCCAGTTTCGTTTGATGGCTCTTCTTCTGAGGAACTTAAAGCAATAATCGAAGACTTAAGGAAGCGTCGAAACGAGCTAAGAAATAAAAGTGATCATGATAAAGCTCAACCTGCCGAATCCATTGCAGAATGCATTAAACAATTTGACGATATCTATACAAATGATGAAAAGAGTCGCGCACTCATGCTCGAGTATTTGTCCACCATGGGTTTGCATGCATTTAATGACGCGATATCTGTAAAGCCAAACTATCCTATTGGCGATGATAATGAACCTACTTCTACTGCTCCTGGCGGGGTTCCCGATATCGAATGCGTTTATAACTCGTTTGGGATGGTGTGCGAAGTGACTATGCTGAGGAATAGAAGCCAGTGGTTTAACGAAGGGCAGCCAGTAATGAGACACCTCAGAGATTTCGAGGCGTCGCACAACAACTCTTATTGTCTCTTTATTGCGCCGTCAATTCATACAGACACCGCCGAAACGTTTTATATGGCAAATAACTTTGGTTATAAAGGCCAGAGACAAAAAATCGCGCCAATTACTATTTCTCAGTTTGTCGGTATGCTACAAACATTGAAGCAAATGCGCGAAGATGGTAAGGCCTTTCATAATTCTGACATGAAAGAATTGTTGGATAAAATCGTTAATGAATCCACAACCGAAAATGACTCTGAAAGATGGATAGCGAATATTCCTCAACTCGTTATTAATTGGCAGAACTCTTTACTGAATAGATAAGGTTCAGTTAAACAATTAAGAAAGACCCCTAAAACAAAAAAAGGAACAATCCTGTAAAATAGTAGCTAGCAATAACAACTAAATAAAGAAAGGACTGTTCCCAATGAAAATCTTAACAGAATTGTCATCAGAACACAAATGCCAAAACCTTCGGTGCGAACCCTGGGCTCGCCTCCGGCAAATATCATAAATAAAAAAACCACCTCGCGGTGCTTTTTATATTTATGGTGATCTCTGCGGGAGTAATGCTTCGCATTTTCTTTCTGCGTCGATTATTAAAAAGCAGAATAAATTCTACTTTTTAATTCTCTCCTTGAAAGAACGAACCTAAAGGTTCGCCTCCCTCGAAAAACTAATCAAACATAAAAAACGACCCCGTGGGTCTTTTTCATGTTTGGTGATCTCTGCGGGAGTCGAACCCGCGTTGACGGGATGAAAACCCGTTGTACTAACCGTTATACTAAGAGACCAATTTCAAAATGTACTTTTCTATTATAACAGATTTAAAAAAATCGGCAACTCCTATTTTTATAAAAATCCATCTTTTCACGGCTCGGTATTGGACCAGGTTAATTTATCAATTTTTCAGGCTCAAAACCTGGCTAAATTTATTCTTCAACCTTTTGACAGCTCAAAATCGGATCCGTCGTATAATCAGTCTTCCCAAATGGCGCATGAGGCTTAAATGTCACCGAAGATAAATCCTTATTGCAAGTCAATTTCTTGTGTTCAAAATAGATGCGCTTGTCCAGACTATTTTCGTCGCTATAGCTCAGTAATCTGCGCAGTTTTACCATTGGAAAGCCGGTCTTCAGATATGGCTTAAAAACAAATTCCGCACCTTTCGCTATTATCTCGTCCTTATGGCCGTTTACGAAGTTATCATAAAAGAAATTTTCGTAATAACTCTTCGCTAGTTCTTGAAATTGTTTTTCTGCCAAAGCTTCGGCCGTCACATTTTTCTTCACCATCAAAGAAAATCCCACACTGCAGGCCGAAATCAAGACTACCACAATCATCAGTCCACGAATAATTTTCGAATTCAGAGTTTCTAGACGAATTTGATTGGAGAGTTTTTTGAAGTTAGGACTAAGTTTGGTCGCGTTCCTTTTATGTCTGCGCTTGGCGCCACGACGGTCGATATTCATAACTAAATTATAGCATAAGAATTTTCATTTTTAGCCGCCTAGAATTATAATATAAACATGAATACCAAAAATCTCACCATAAAAAACGAAGCTGCCGTGATTGATTTTGCGGAAAATTTAATGCGCGAGATTTTGCAATCAGAAGACGCCTTGCCTTGCGTGATTGAGCTAGTGGGTGACGTCGGTGCCGGTAAAACTACTTTCACTAAAGGTCTCGCTCGCGGCCTCGAAATCACCGAAGAAATTACTTCTCCGACTTTTACTATTTCGAAAGTTTATGAAAATTCACATGGTCAGAAACTTGTGCACTACGATTTTTATCGCCTAGAAAATCCCGGCATTATGGTAGAGGATTTGTCTGAAAATTTATCTGATCCGAATACTGTAACCGTTATTGAATGGGCCGATACGGTCAGTGAAATTCTTCCTGCTAATCATTTGCGTCTCGAAATTCTCATCAATGATGATGGTAGTCGCACCCTTAATCTAACCAAAAATCTTACTTCGGAGCATTAACATGAAACTCTATCTCGATACTTCTACTGAAAATACCATCCTCAGGCTTGATGACAAAGAATATTCTGCTCCCCTCAAAAATCAATTAGCTGAGCAAATTTTCACCTTTATCCATGATAAACTTGTCGAAAATCAGGCCGACTGGACCGATCTCACGGAAATCACGTTCTTCGCTGGTCCAGGTTCTTTCACCGGACTCCGTATTGGTGCTGCCGTGGTTAATACTTTGGCCGATCAGTTGCAAATTCCTTTGAAAAATCAGGACGGGGAAGTCGTACCAATCATTCTGCCTAACTACGGTCGTCCGGCCAACATTACTCCTTCCAAAAAATAAATCTCCCATTCCGTCACTCATTTCGCTTGTGTTATAATATATGGTATAAGGAAATTCATGGATCAAGATCTTCATCAAAATCAAAATAATCAAAAACCTCAAACCATTGGCGGTGTGACTTTTTCTGCTGGCCTTTCACATCCTGTAACTCCTCAGGTCAGCCCAGGTTCTAATCAGCCAAGTTTCGCCAAGCCAGCTTCCGAGCTGTCGAATACTGCCACTCCTCAGCCTACTATCCCTAGTCCAGCCGATTTATTTAGTAGTAATTCTGCTGCTTTCTCTGCCACCCAGTCCACTCCTCAGCCTACTATCCCTAGCCCAGCTGATCTCTTTAATAATAATTCTGCTGCTTTCTCTACTCCTCAGTCTACTCCAGCGACTACTCCAATGCCGGAAACTTCGAATAATACTTATCAAGCTAATAATTACACTTCACCAGCCGCTTCAGTCGAACAAAATTTTGCCACCGAAACCGCCAATAATTTTTACACCAATGGCAATTCCAATCCTTTTAGCGAAAATGGCTTCACGCAGGCTGCCCGTAGTGGTAATCCGAACTCTAATCAGAGTATGATTAATCAATCCATCCAAAATGCCGCCATGTTGAGTCAAGCTACCGAAGCTCAGAAAAATCCAAACCCAGAAGCAAATACCGGTCCCGAAATTGTTTATAATCAGCTCAACGTTCCAGTTGCTTCGCCAACTCATTTTGAAGAAAAATTCACCGTCGTCGACCCAAATGCCGCCGCAGACAAATCTGCCGAGGCCGCCAAGGCTGAAAAAGAAGCTAAAGAAAAAGATCCGCGCACTATCGCCATGAAAGCCTTGAAGAAGATGACCACCATGGCCATGGTTTTCGGTATTCTCGCTGTCGTGTTCCTCGTTTTGAGTTTAGTTGGTCTCGTTTACGGTATTTCTCAAGGTGATAAAATTACTGCCGCGAATAACACTATTAAGAATCAAGCTCAAATTATCGCCGCTGTCGAGGAGTCTTCTGGTGTCGCGAAAATTTCTACTCCAGCCGATGTGCCAGTTTACAAGACTACTCTCGGTTATATTTATCTTTCTGACTGGAATATCAAATTGAAAGTCCCAGATAATCTTTCCACCATGAGCTATGTCTTAAACACTTATGAATATCGCAACTCAATTTGTTTCAATGGTATTCAAAAGGGCGTTCAGGCTAAGCAAGAATTCGCTGACCCGGCCAAGAATCTTGGCAAGCAAGGCTGTCTCGTGCGTGTGCCAGTTTCTGAAGGTGATTTCGAAGCTTCCACCGGCAAACGTTTCGGTACCAAAGTTACTACTTACAAGGATTATAATTTCTTCTACACTGACCCAACTATCAGTAGTAAGGATGGCGCAGAGCTCGGTCTTGAAACTGCTTCCAATCAAATCATTCGCAATATGATTTTTGCCCTCGAAACCTACGAATAAGAGCAATCTTTATGATAAAATCAAGACAGGGGGATTTTGATTTATTAAATAATTTTGTTAATTTTGTAAAACTGCCGGTATGATGAAGATATTGGCGTCGACAAATAGAAAGTGAAGTCAAATGTTTATTCCGATAGCACTCAGTATTATTGCTGGTATTGTTTGTGGTTCCGGTTTTGTCCTGGTCTATAACAAAAAGAATGAATCTGGTGGCAAAGCTAAGGCTGAAGATCTCATTCGCAAGGCCAAAAACGAGGCTGCCGACATCGTTCTCAAGGCCAAAAAAGAAGCTGGCAGTATTGCTGATAAATCTCAGCAAGAAGAGGAGGCTCGTCGTAAGGATTGGCGCCAAACCGAGAAGCGTCTCTCTGAGCGTGAAACCTCACTCGATAATCGTTTCGATCAGCTAGAAAAACGTTCGGAAAAATTAACCAACAAAGAACGTGAAATTGATGATTTGAAACTTGAAATTCATCAGATCCGCGACAAGCAGCAAGAAAAGTTGGAAAAAATTGCTGGCCTCACCAAGCTTGACGCTAAAGATAAGCTGATCAAGATGACCGAAAAAGACATCAAGGATGATCTCGTCGGCTTAATTACTAAGGAGCAAAAAGAACTTCGTCGCGATATCGACGAAACTGCTCAGGCTCTACTAGTTACCGCTATGGAACGTATGTCTTCTGAAGTCACTGCTGATCGTACCGTTACCGCTTTGAAGTTGCCAGATGACGAAATGAAAGGTCGCATCATCGGTAAGGAAGGGCGTAATATTCAGGCCCTCCAGCGTGCTACCGGTGTCGATATTATGGTTGACGATACTCCAGGTATGGTGGTGCTTTCTTCCTTTGATCCAATTCGCCGCCAAGTTGCACGTTACGCTTTGGAGCGTTTGATGAAAGATGGCCGTATTAACCCATCTAGCATCGAAGATGCCGTCGCCAAGGCTGAACGCGAAATTGAAAAAGAAGTTGTGCGTGCCGGTGAAGATGCTGCTCGTGAAGTTGGGGTAATTGGTATTCCTCATGAAATTCTGCACTTGCTCGGTGAGCTCAAATTCCGTACTTCCTATGGTCAAAATGTTTTGCTTCACTCGATTGAAATGGCACACATGGCCGGTATGATTGCCGAAGAAATTGGTGCTGATGTGCGCGTCGCCAAGACCGCTACCTTGCTTCACGATGTCGGTAAAGCCGTCACCCATAAGATTGAGGGTAAGCACGCTGAGATTGGTGCTGAACTTGCCAAAAAATATGGTCTTTCCGATCAGATTACTCACGCTATCGCCGCTCATCATAACGATATCGAGCCAACCACGGTCGAAGCTATTATTGTGAAGATTGTTGATGCAATTTCCGCTGCTCGTCCAGGCGCCCGCAATATTTCCGCCGAAAACTTTGCTGAACGTATGAAAGAACTAGAAAATATTGCTACTGGCTTCAATGGTATCGACAAGGCTTATGCTATTTCCGCCGGCCGTGAAATTCGTGTGATTGTCGAACCAAAGCAAATCGACGACCTTACCGCCCTAAAATTAGCTCGTGATATTGCCGAAAAAATCGAAGCTACTATGAGTTATCCAGGCGTGATTAAGGTGAATGTGATTCGTGAAACTCGCGCCATCGAATACGCTAAGTAATCTCAATAATAATCTTAAAAATAGCTCCGACAAGGGGCTTTTTTAAATGTAAGGCAAAGAATTAAATATCATGGTTAATTTAAAATGCTTATGTTATACTGAATCTAGAACTATTGTCTAGTTAGCACTTTATGAAAGAGAGGCCTTATTATGATCAAATTTAAACGTTTCCTGCCAGTAGTGTTATTATCTACGAGTATGCTCATTCCAAGCAAAGCTTATGCTGCACATGGTAGAATAGTAGACAATACATGGTATAGGTCAATTGTTGGTGTATGGGTAGAGGTTTACGGCGGTGAATCTGGTTGGGCTCACATTAAAAGACAAGGAGACTCCCAAGTCGCTGATTGGAAATATGAAACTTACGGACATCCGTATAGTTTACATATTGGAGTTGGCGGTGATGAAGAGAATTGGGCTCAGAATGTGAAAACAGACATCATAGAAGATGATCGAAAACACAAGTATATCGAAGTTCGATTGATTGGTTCCTGGTTTAACCAACAGTATGTGGCTATTGTAAAATAATATTTTATCTCTCTGTATAATCCTGAGCATGATTCAAAACTGCTCGAAATATCTTAATAAGGAGTACCTATGAATAAACAGAATAGTAAAGGTCAATCAAGAGATGATAAGAGACTATTTATTGTTGGCCTCATCTGTATATTTTTGGTTATTGCGAGTTTTATTAGTAACCTACTATTATTGGATTATGCATTTACTAAAATGAGTCTAGAAAATCAATCATCATTTCATGACCTCCAAGTTCGTATTCGTGAGGTAAATATGCGTCTTCAAAACGATCCTAAAAATGAAGATGAAATAAAGAATCTCGAAGAGATTAATAGATATTATCGCTAATAGAGGAGTAAAAATTATGTCACAGACAAAGGCGACAAATTCACAAACAAAGAATAATAGTTTGAAGATAATAGTTATCGTAGTAGCTTTTATTATGTGGGGAGCGACACTTTATATGAACGCCCTAATGTTATCTAAAATATTTTACATGACGGAATTAGAGCAGATACATTATGGTAAAATTTTTCGAAAAACCGATGTCATTGACCTTAAAGTTACAAACGATGAAGAGTCTCGCCGCAAACTAAAAGATTGGTATGGCATCGACTACAAAAAAGATTAATTACTTAGGGTTATATTATGTCACAGACAAAGGCGACAAATTCACAAACAAAGAATAATAGTTTGAAGATAATAGTTATCGTAGTAGCTTTTATTATGTGGGGAGCGACACTTTATATGAACGCCCTAATGTTATCTAAAATATTTTACATGATGGAATTAGAGGAGAAAGATTATGGTCAAATTCTTCGAAAAATCGATGTTGTTGATTATAAAGTTACAAACGATGAAGAGTCTCGTCGTAAACTAAAAGATTGGTATGACATCGATTTTAAAAAAGATTAATTATTTATAACCAAAAAGACTGGAATCGCTCCAGTCTTTTTTGATAATTTCATGGTAAGCTTTTGCTTTCGCAAAATCTTTCCATTCTGCGTCGGCCAAATAAAGAAAATAAATTTTCTTTATTTTTTCTCCTTGAATGGTCTGGGTGACCAGATTAGGATTTTTTCAAAATCCTTCTGTTCCTCCTCGCTCAAAAAAATAAAAGCAAGCTTTTATTTTTCGCTCGCTTCGTCGTCCAGTCGAACTACGCTCTCATCTTGTTGCCCCAATACATATGAAAACAAAAATAATCCCTGAAGGATTATTTTTCTTTTCATAATGGTCTGGGTGACCAGATTCGAACTGGCGACCTCGCAGTCCCGAACCGCGCGCGCTACCAACTGCGCCACACCCAGATATGTTTATCTTACCACGAAAACACAAGATAATCACAATTATGTTATAATATCAAACGATATGAGTAAACTATATAAAAGAACTAAAATTTTGGCTACCATCGGTCCAGCCGTCTTCACTGAAGAAAAAATTGCCGAGCTAGTCATGGCCGGCGTTAACTGCTGCCGCCTCAACTTCTCTCACGGAAGTTATGAAGAACGCGATGAGCAAATCGCTTGGATTAAAAAAGCTGCTGAGAAAAAAGGCCGCTCTGTTGCCATTCTCCAGGATATTCAAGGTCCTAAAATTCGCCTCGGCGTAATTAAAGATAATCATTACGAAGTCAAGCCAGGTGATGAACTGATTCTCGATTATACTGTCGCTGAACACGACGGTTCGAATCTTCTTCCAGTGCAGTATAATCTCGCTGAGCGCATGAAAGTTGGTGAACCTCTCTTCATCTTTGATGGTAAAATTCGTTCTACCGTCACGGAAATTGTAAGTGACACCGCTATTAAGGTTAAGGTTGAAAACGAAGGTACGATTATGAGCCGCAAGGGTCTCAACCTTCCAGATACCGACTTCGGTGGTGATGTGATTACCGAAAAAGATATGGCTGACATCGAATTTGGTGCTACCCGCGATTTTGATTATGTGGCCATGAGTTTCATTCAGAGCGCGGATGATGTCGAAAGACTTCGTCAAATCTTGGTTTCCCTCGGTTCTACTGCTCAAATTATCGCTAAAATCGAAACCAAAAAAGCTATCGAAACTGATGAAAAAATGGAAGCTATCGTTCAAGCTGCTGATGGTATTATGGTCGCCCGCGGTGATATGGCTGTCGAAGCTGGCAACGAAGTTGTCCCTATCGTTCAACGCAAACTTATTAGCCTTTGCCGCAAGCACGGTAAAATCTGTGTCGTAGCTACCCAGATGCTCGGCTCCATGGTGGATAGTCCTAGTCCATCCCGCGCTGAAGTTTCTGACGTTGCCAACGCTGTAATTCAGGGCGCTGACGCTGTCATGCTTTCTGATGAGACTGCCAACGGTAAATACCCAATCGAAGCTGTGAAGCAAATGAAGCGAATTATTCTTTACACTCAGAACCATTCCAAGGTCGACCCAATTGACCAGGATGTCACTGGTGAAAATCGTGAATACAACGCCGTGGCTAATGCTGCCGTTAGTCTTGCTGAAAAAATTCACGCTGATGTTATCGTTTGTGAGACCGCCTCTGGTGCTACTGCGGTTTCAATTTCTGCAGAACGTCCAAATCTCCCAATTATCTCTGTGACTTCGAACAAGCGTGTGGCTAGTCAATTGGCTTTGAACTATGCTAACGCCAGCTTCGAACGTCCATTCTCTGAGAATTATGGCATCGATCTCGTCCAAGAGCTCAAGGCTTCTGGCTACATCAATACTAAACCAGGCGAAGACAAGGTGCTCGCGGTAATTGTTTCTGGTCAACCAAACGTGATTGGCGGTACGGATACTATCCAAATTCGTAGCATTTAGTCATAAGCTTTAGCACGATTAGAAGATTGCGGTATAATTAAAACATGTATCGCAATCTTCATTTTTTGCACCCAGAACATCAAACCGTTTTACTTCGCACGGATTATAATGTGCCGCTCGAAAATGGCCTAATTCAAAATAATTTACGTATCGAAAAATCTCTTCCTACTATTCGGTATCTCTTGGATCATCAGGTTAAAAAACTGGTAATCATTTCTCATCTCGGTCGTCCAGAAGGGAAGGTTATGCCGGAATTTTCCTTACGACCAGTCGCGGCTGAACTCTCTCGTTTGTTACAACGCGAAGTCTTTTTTGCACCCGAAACTACTAGTGAAGATACCAAGCAATTAATCTCTGAAGCCCCAGAAGGTGCGGTGATTTTACTAGAAAATTTGCGCTTTCATCCCGGCGAAGAGGAAAATTCAAAAGATTTTGCCGAGGCCATCTTTGATACGGTTCAGCCAGATTGTTTTGTTCAGGACGGCTTCGGTGTTTTGCATCGCGCCCATGCTTCCACTGATGCCTTGCCGCGGCTACTTCCGAGCGCCATGGGTTTACTAGTCGAGCAAGAAATCGAAAATCTAAAGAAGGTACAAGAAAACCCACCTCACCCTGTACTTTTAATTATTGGTGGGGCTAAGGTTAAGGATAAATCTCCGCTCATCGAACACTTCGCCTCGCTCTCTGACCATATTTTTGTCGGAGGTAAAATCGCTGCCGATGGATTTACTTCAGATTTACCTCAAATTACCGTCGCTACGGATTTTACCGAGGATGAATCTGGCGCCAAACTCGATATCGGTCCCAAATCCCTCGACCAGCTAATCGACCTCGTGCTAAAATCTCGTACTATTATTTGGAATGGCACTCTCGGTCTTACCGAAAAACCACCTTTTGATTTTGCTTCCAGGGTTATCGCTGAGACAATTGGCACTAAGAACCCAGCCGAAAATCTTTCCGTAATCTGCGGTGGTGATACTACGGGCTTCGTAGAAAACCTCTTACAAAACCGATATTCCGACCAGCCCCCACTCAATTTTTCTTTAGTTTCCACCGGTGGTGGCGCTAGTCTCGAATTCTTAATTCATGGCACTCTCCCAGGTCTTGAAGTTCTGAAATCTGCCTAAGTTAAAATCCGCCTCTGTTAACTTTGTAATAATTACCTAAACCTGTCTTGTAGCTAGAAATAATTAGCACTCATTGCTTGACAGTGCTAATATTTGCTATACAATAGAATTATGCAAGATGAATTTACTGAAATAATGAATAAATTGACCGAGAATGCTCGTTTTGCGCTTCAGAAATCCGATTATTATGCTAAGCGTTATAATAATGGCTACATGAGCACCGAACATTTGCTTCTCGGCATTCTTTCGCAGGATACCTCCACCGGTGCGCGCTTCCTCGCTGATGAGGATGTGAATCTCGACCAGGTTGAAAAACTGATGAATCATACCGCCATCGAAGTCCCCGGTGCGGATATGGCCATGATGTCGCTTTCCGAGGCTGCCGTTCTGACTTTGCGCCTCGCTTCCAACTTTGTGAAAGAGCAGGGGATTAAATTAATTGGTACCGAGCACCTACTTTATGCTCTGATTCGCCAGCCAAACTCTCGCGCCAGCTTGATTCTTCAAGGTCTCGATGTTGATCTTACGGAATTATCGAAAACTATTGAAGAATTTGCCGAAAAGCAGGCCGAAGAAGCCAAGATTGATCAAAAGAAAAATGATTTTAAGCGTAAACGTCCGCTCAAGTGGCTCACGAAATACGGCGTGGATCTTACCGAATTGGCTCGTCAAGGTCGCCTTGATACTGTAATCGGTCGTGATCGTGAAATTGAGCGCGCTCTCACCGTGCTTTCTCGTCGAACCAAGTCCAACCCTGTACTGATCGGTGAAGCGGGTGTGGGTAAGACCGCCATTGTCGAAGGTCTCGCCACTCGTATCGCCAAAAATGAGGTGCCAGGCAATTTGATTGGCAAGAAAATTTATCAAATCGACCTCAGCTCTGTAGTCGCCGGCACTAAATTCCGTGGCGATTTCGAGGAGCGCATTAAAGGTATCGTCGACGAAGCCATCGAAAGTAAGGATCTTATTCTCTTTATCGACGAAATTCATCTCTTAACCGGCGCTGGCTCCTCTGAGGGTAGCCTGGATGCCGCAAATATCTTGAAGCCAGCTCTCGCGCGTGGTTTGATTCATCTGATTGGCGCTTCTACTATGGATGAATATCGCAAATCTATCGAAAAAGACAAGGCTCTCGCGCGTCGTTTCCAAACCGTGATCGTCGAAGAGCCTTCCGATGCTATTACCGTACGTATCTTGAAGGGGATTAAATCGCATTACGAAAAGCATCATGGCGTGGTGATTCCAGATAAGATTATTGAAACCGCCGTCAGTATGTCGAAGCGTTATATCAATGATCGCTACATGCCAGATAAAGTCATCGATGTGATCGATGAAGCCAGTGCTATCGCCAAGGTTGCTGCCGATAAGAGTGGCAGCGGCGAATATAAAAAATTAAAGATCGAGCGCGAATCTCTTCAGCAAAAAATTGAAGATAGTGCTGAGGCTGAAAATTTCGAAAAAGCCGCTCTCTACAAAACTCGTCTCGCCAAATTAGAGAAAAAAATCAAATCACTCGAGCAGGCTGGTGTCGATGAAAATATTTCACCAGTTCTCACTGAAGAAAACCTCGCCGAAGCTATTTCTCTCAAGACCGGTATTCCAGTTTCCAAGGTGCACGGTAGTGAATTGAAAGTCCTTTCGAAATTAGAAGCACATCTCGATAAGGCTATCATCGGCCAAGATGAAGCGATTCATGACGTGGCTAAGGCTATTCGCCGTGGTCGTTCCGGTATTAGTGACCCTAGACGTCCGATTGGTTCCTTCCTCTTTATGGGCCCGACTGGTGTGGGTAAAACCGAGCTTGCTCGGGTGATCGCGCGCGAAGTTTTCGGTGGTGAGAATGCTTTAATTAAAATCGATATGTCGGAATTTGGTGAAAAGCACAACGTTTCGCGCCTAGTCGGTGCGCCAGCTGGATACGTTGGTTATGATGACGGTGGTAAATTAACCGAATCGGTGCGCCGTCACCCATATTCCGTGGTGCTTTTCGATGAGATTGAAAAAGCTCACCCAGATGTCTTTAATATGCTGCTGCAAATTCTTGAAGATGGGGTTCTCACCGACGGTCAAGGTAATCGTGTGAAGTTCAATAATACCATCGTGATTCTGACTTCCAACCTCGGTTCCGACGAAATGTATAACGATCAGGCCTTCGGTTTCTCTAGTCATCAAAAAACCAAGGATCAATTTATCACCGAGGATTACGAAGCCAGTAAAAGTGCCGCGATGAAAGCTTTGAAGAAGTCTATGCGACCAGAGCTCATCAATCGTCTCGATGCTATCGAAGTCTTCCATGCGCTTTCTCGTAAGCAAGTCGAAGAAATCTTTGATAATATGATTGAAGATTTGAAAAAGCGTCTTGCTGAAAAAGCCATCGGCTTGAAGCTCGATACTAAAGTCCGTGACTTCCTTATCGAAAAAGGTTTTGATCCCAAAAATGGTGCCAGACCATTACGCCGGGCTATCGAAGATAATTTGGAAACCTTACTCTCTGATGCGATTATTGCAGAGGAAATTTTGCCAGGACAAATCGCCCAAATTAGCTTAAAAGGTGATAAGCTTAAACTAAAGATCGAAAGCACTGAAAAATAATATGGAAAATTCACCGTCAGAAGTCTCCGTTCAGTCTCGTCGGCGCAGTCCGGCACTCGCCGACCTGCTTAGCGGACTTGTGATTTTTGGTACACTTTTCGCTGGCGCCTTTGCCTTTATTTGCTTACAGGATGACATTAAGGGTTATGATTTTCAAATCTCTGACACCCTGAAGCCTTACGTTCAGAAACTCAATCTTACGGAAAAAGCTTCGAAGACTCTGCTTGCCACTCATCCAGCTTTGCAGGAAAAACAGGCCTTCAACCAGAGTTGTCATTCTCATAATCATGAAGTTTACGTCCTGGGTTGTTATGTCCATGACACTGATCGGATTTATCTCTATCATGTCGAATCAAGTGACCTCCCAGGGGTAATCGAGGTGACTACGGCCCACGAGATGCTTCATGCTGCTTATCAGCGCGTCCCGTTTTGGGAAAAAGATCACTTGAACGAGGAAATCAAAAAAGCCTACGATAATCTCCCAGCTGATCATGAAATTCGCACCTCAATCAAAAGTTATTCTGAGGATGATTTCTATGATGAACTACATTCGCGTCTCGGTACCGAAGTCGCTGAGTTATCGGAATATCTCGAAAAACATTATGCCGCCTATTTTCAGCGCCGTCAGACCATCACAGATTTTAATCAGCAATATCACTCTGTTTTTCAAAAGCTTAATGACAAACTCACTTCACTTAAATCTGAAATCGACGCCAAGCAGGCTACTATTAATCAGCAAACTGAGGTCTACAATAGTGAAACCAATGCCCTAAATCAGTTAATCCTGGATTTTAATCGACGTGTTGAATCCGGTAAAATTTCTGGTTGGCGCTATCAAAACGAACGTGTTACTCTGGAAGCACGTATCAATCGTCATGAAGCTACTTATCAGAGTATTCAGCAATCCATCGACACCATAAACCAGCAAATTACCGAATATAATAACCATGTGCTTTTCGAAAATCAGCTGATGAACCAGATTAATTCTAACGCCGTTTCTAATGAACTCGAATCTCAAAAATAAGGAAAGGAAATTACCATGCAAACTAATTTGAACCCCAAAGATTATCTCGTACCGACCGTCATTGAAACCACCAATCGTGGCGAACGCTCTTATGACATTTACTCCAGGCTCCTAAACGACCGCATTATCTTTCTCGGTGAGGACGTCAATGCTCACACCGCCAATCTTGTGGTAGCTCAGCTCCTCTTTCTCGCTCATGAAGATCCTAAGAAAGATATCAAGCTTTATATCAATTCTCCAGGCGGCTCCGTCTACGATGGTCTCGCTATTATCGACACGATGAATTATATTGAGCCAGATGTTCAGACTATTGGTATCGGTCTTCAGGCCTCTATGGGTGCCATGTTGCTCAGCTGTGGCGCCAAAGGCAAGCGTTTTGCCTTGCCGAATGCTCGCGTGATGATTCATCAGCCAAGTTCTGGCACTCAGGGCAAGATTACCGATCAGGAAATTATGCTCAAAGAAGGTATTTTCTTGAAGAAACGTCTCGCTGAAATTCTCGCTAAAAACACCGGTAAAAAAGTCGACCAAATTATCAAAGATATGGATCGTGATAATTGGATGTCCGCCGACGAAGCCAAAGATTACGGCATTATCGACGAAGTCATCGCTAAATAATTCTATGCTTACAAAAAACGCCTGCGCTTGCAGGTGTTTTTTTATAAATCTTTTAGAATCGATGCATTAGGGAATGAGTAATCGCGGCCGCCAAAGCATCTGCCGCATCATCCGGTTTTGGTACACTAGTTAAATCCAGATGCAGTTTGACCATTTCCTGCATCTGTTTTTTATCGGCCGAACCATAACCGGTCATGGTTTTTTTAATTTCATTTGGTGTGTATTCGAAGGTTGGCAGTTTGTGTTGTTTGCAAACTAAAAGCACCACCCCTCTCGCCTCCGCCACCGAAATACCAGTCGTTATATTTTTGGTAAAGAAAAGTTTTTCGATACTCACACAATCCGGCTTATTTAGCTTAATAATTTCGTGCATTGATTCGTAAATATCGAGTAGACGCTCTGAAAGTGGGGTATGTGGCGGCGTGGCAATCACACCGTTATCAATCATTTTGGCGCGACCAGTTTGTTTTACCTCGATTACGCCAAAACCGCAAATCCCTGTACCCGGGTCAATTCCTAAAATTCTCATCTATCTCTACTCGTTCACATATTTAATTAAAGTCGTGCGTAAATCTTTGACTGGAATCACAAATTTATCATGAATTGTCGCAGGTGCGATAGCATGTTTGAAACCTAATTTTTTCGCTTCAGCGATTCTTTGGTCTGGTCGAAAAGCCGAGCGGATTTCTCCCCCCAAACCCACTTCACCGAACACTACATAATCTTCGCCGAGCTTCCGTCCTGCTGCCGCCGAAGCAATCGCAAGACATACTGCGAGATCGGCAGCTGAATCTTTAATTTTAATCCCGCCCACCACGTTTAAGAAAACATCTTTATCATCTAATTTTAGTTTAGTACGTTGCTCGATCACCGCAATCAGCAAATTTAATCGATTCAGGTCAAAACCCGAAGCCGCACGTTTTGGGTAACCAAAATTCGTGGTCGAAACTAGAGCTTGAATTTCTACCAGCAGTGGCCTGGTGCCCTCTAAGGTCGCTAAAATAATTGAACCATCCGTGTTTTGCCTCTCTGCTAGTAGGGCCGCCGAAGGAT